>CAZTUO010000316.1:0-3887 GCA_964616355.1 uncultured Nitrospira sp. | reverse complement strand
CTCCCGGACCCACCGCGTCCGAAAAACGCCCAGGTGACAAATGCAATTCTGTCCGTAAAACAGGTCGGGATTCCAGTCGGGCTTGAAGTAGGGGTCGAAACGGTTGCCTTTCTCGTCGATCTTGTCTTCATCGCTGTACAGGACGTCGGCCTCCGGGCGGGCATTGAGCTCGACGGCGACCGCGTACAGAGCGTGCTCGGCCAGTTCGTCGTCATGGTCGAGGAGCGCAACGAACTCCCCCCGGACCAGTTCCAGGGCCGTGTTGCTGCATGCGGAGATATGACCGCGCTGACTCCGGAACGCCACGCGGATTCGGGGGTCGTTCTCCTGATACTCCTGTAGGATCCGGCGCACGTCTGGGGCTTCCGAGGCGTCATCGGCGATGCACAGTTCCCAATGGGGATAGAGCTGATTCCGGACCGAGTCGATGGCTCGCCGAAGCCAGGCCTCGGGCGCGTTGTAGACCGGCAGGATCACCGAGATCAAGGGCTTATACGGCAGGCGCTCGATGTGCTCCCGAATCGACCGATGGTCTTCGTCGGAAAGGGTGTCATACATCCGAATCCAGGTTTGGTAATGATCTTCACCCGGGGGAGCCCCAAGAGGCACCGGGGCGGGGGCTTGCCGGCTGCGACCCGCCCGGGGGTCGAGCAGCCGTCCCGCACAGCGGTACGCGAGAGATTTCACCCGCTGCTTGCGCAGCTCCGACACTGGCAGGCGGCGGTATGCGTATCGCAGGAGCCTCCAGGCCCCGGCCCTCGCCCTCTCGGAGAGGCGCGCGCGCCACGTCGCGACCAGCGCGTCGGAGCCGCTTCCCGACCTCAATGGCACCACCTCCCGCGCCGAGGCGGCGTTATCATCATTGGCGCTGATCAGGGGCGCCGTCCTCCCTCCCGGCCCACCTACTTGACGATCCGGGTGTGGGCCGCCACCATCTCCGCCACTATCCGGTCTGGGAGGAGCCCCCGGTCCCCGCCCTCGGCCCTCCCGCGCGCCATGCCGAAGGTAGTGAACCAGGGGATTCTGGCCGGACCTCCGCACGTCGTCGTAGGTCTCCAGATACCAGCGGCTTGAAAATCCCGCGCTCGGATCCCGCCCTTCAAAGCCGCCATAGAGCAAATAGTGTCGCGCCGGATCGACCCGCGCCCTGGCCACGTCCGGATTGCGGGCTAAGTACCACTCGCGATCGAAGAGAATAGATCTGCGAATCAGACGCAGGTCGCTCCACCTCCTCCAGGTGCGCCGAGGATTGAGCGGGAAAAGCGCCAAAGAGAACAATGCCCTGGTAACTCGCGCGCGCCGACTGGCCGGCGGCACTAGCAGCACGCGCACGCGCCGCAGGAGCATAGCCGTCCGCCAGGCCCTGCTGACCTTGATCTCCTGCAGTTCAGCGCTCAAGGCCTGGATTTGCCGTTCCCGCGCCGCCAGCCGCGCCTCCACCGCCGCCCGTGCGCTTTCCAGCTCCGCGGCTCGCCGCCCTCGCTCCCCCAACTCCTTCTCCAGGTCCCCGACCCGGACCGCAAGCCCGATCCTCTGGCCTATGGCGTGAAAGAACCGGCGTACCTCCACGACACCGGGCTCCCCAATGTCGAAGAGGCTCGCCAGCTTCCCGGGAATCTCCCGTCCCACGGCGAGGATCCCGAGGCCATGCCCGTGCAGGAACTCGAAGTGCGGGTACCGGACCTTCAGCTCTTCCCAGAAGCGCCTCACGCCAAAGTCGCGCTCGCGCACGTTCGTATCGTGAAAGAGCACGACCCCCTTCGAACTCAGCTTCGGCAGCCAGGCCTCGAAGTCCTGCTTCACGGCGTCGTACACGTGGTACCCGTCGATGTGGAGCAGGTCCACGCTAGCATCGTCAAAGTGACCCAGAGCCTCGTCGAACCGAGCCTGAATCAGCCGCGAGAACCCGCCGTAGAGAGGATCATGATGGCGCCGCAGGTCCTCCAGCACCTCCGGGCCGTAAAAACCCGCGTGCGGGTCCCCACCCCACGTGTCGATCGCGTAGCACCGGGCGGCCAGACCCAACTCCTGGACCGCCTGGCAGAACGCACAGTAGGAATCCCCGTACTGCGTCCCCAGCTCGACGATCACGCCGGGCCGGAGCGCGTCCACCACGAACATGCCGAACGGGATGTGCTCGTGCCACGCCGAGAACGGCGTAAGCCTCCGCGGGCTCGCGAACACGATCGGGTGCTCCAGCGGATTGAACGGCAGCCCCACGCCGTCTTTCCTCCCGCCCCGGTACCGCCCGCGCTTCCCTGCTGGGGCGGTACCAGCTACACCTCCCCGGCGACGATCATCTCGCGGTAGCGCGCGACCACCTTCGCCGGGTCCCCCTCGGCCTCCACCCGGCCCCGCACCAGCAGACACGCGCGGTCGGCGAGCCGCTCGATGGTGTCCATGGCGTGGGAGACCACGATGATGGTCTTCCCCTGGCGCCGGATCTCCTCCATGCGCCGGAGGCACTTCTGCTGGAAGCGCTCGTCCCCCACGGCCAGGACCTCGTCGATCAGGAGGATGTCGGGGTCTAGGTGGACGGCGGCGGCGAAGCCGAGCCGCACGTACATCCCGGTGGAGTAGTTCTTAACCGGCAGGTCCATGAACCCCTCCAGCTCGGCGAACGCGACGATCTCCCGGTAGATGGCGTCCGTCTCCCGCCGGGACAGGCGGAACAGCGAGGTGTGGAGGTAGATGTTCTCCCGGCCCGTCAGCTCCGGGTGGAACCCCACCCCCAGCTCGATCATCGGGGCCACCCGGCCCCGGACGGCGACCGTGCCCCGGGTCGGGGGGAAGATCCCCGCCAGGATGCGCAGGAGCGTGCTCTTGCCGGAGCCATTGGGGCCGATCAGGCCCAGGAACTCCCCGCGGCGCACCGCCAGATCGACGTCCCGCAGCGCCCAGAACTCCTCGCGCCGCTCCCGATGGCGGGGGTGGACGAGGCCGACCGCCCGGACCTTCAGGTTGCGGGCGGGGTTGCGCCGGATGACAAAGGCCTTCGCGACGCCCCGCAGCTCCACCGCCCACTGCACGGCTACACCTCCTCGGCGAACGCGGGGCTGTACCAGCGGAAGACCGCGTGGCCGACGACCAGCGCCAGGCCAGTCCACCCCAGAAGGCTCGCGACCACCAGCCCCTCCGGCACCCGGCCCCAGAAGAGCACCTCCTGGTAGGCGATGGCGAAGGCCGCCAGCGGGCTCCCCTTGAAGAACAGCTGGAGGGCAGGCGGGGCCAGGCTCACCGGGTAGATGATCGGGGTCACCCAGAACAGGAGCATTACCGCCACCTCGGTGAGGTGAGCCACGTCCCGGAAGGCGGTCGTCACCGCCGAGAGGACGAAGGCGAGGCCCAGGGTGAACAGGAGGTGGAGGAGGAGCAGCGGGACGAAGAGGAGGGCGGTCCAGCGCAGCGGCACGCCCGAGATCCAGACCAGCGCCGGCAGGACCGCGGCCAGGGCCAGCAGGAGCTGGGCAAAGCCGAACAGGACGGTGGCGATGGGGAGGGTCTCCCGCGGGAAGTACACCTTCCGGATCAGGCTGGCGTTGCCGACGATGGCGCCCGTCGAGGCGAGCAGCGAGCCGGCGAAGAAGTTCCACGGGAGGAGCCCGACCAGGAGGAAGTAGACGTAGTGCTCCATCTGGATCCGGAGGACGTACCGGAAGGCGAGCGTGTACACCGCCAGCATCAGGAGGGGGTTCAGGAGCGACCAGGCGAAGCCCAGCACCGAGTCCCGGTACTTGAGCTTCAGGTCCTTCAGGACCAGGTTCTTGACGAGGTTCCGATAGGCAAACAACTCTAGGATCATACAAACGGCCCCGACTTCCGGCCTTCTGCCCCTTCCTCAGCGGTCGGCCAAATTTAACACATAATTTAATTAATTAACCCCAATC
>CAZTUO010000315.1:0-3904 GCA_964616355.1 uncultured Nitrospira sp. | reverse complement strand
GTTGGGCCTGGAGCAGCCGCTGGACCACGGCCTTGTGCGGGGCGTCCGTCGTGCGGATGAACGCATCGTTCGAAATCGCGAGGCGCTTCCAGAGGTGCTGGAACTTGGGCGCGAGCCGATCGCAATGGGTCTGGGGATCAATGCCCGCCTTGGCGGCGGCCTGCTGAACTTTCTGCCCGTGCTCATCCACCCCGGTGAGAAAGAAGACATCGTGCCCCTGTTGGCGGTGGAATCGCGCGAGCACGTCGGCGGCGATCGTCGTATAGGCATGCCCAATATGGGGCACATCGTTGACGTAGTAGATCGGCGTCGTCACGTAGAAGCGGCTCATGACCAGAAAAGATAACAGGTCGGCGGGGGGAAAGCTAGCGTGACGCCGGCGTGACCGCGTCGCGGAGCCGGAGCAACAGGGATTCCAGGGCCATCTGGAGGTTCAAGTGCCGGGCGGCAGACCGCTGGAGCGCGTCAAGGTCGTCGAGGAGGTCGAGGAGCGACTCGGGCGGTACGGCCGCGGCGAGCGTGCGCAAGTGTGTCAGCCAGTCTCGGTAGACCAGGCTGTCCGGATCGGCGCCGATCCGGACCAGGAGCGTGTCCCGCAGCCAGCCGGCGAGCCAGTCGAGCGTCTCGGTGCCGTCCTCGCCCTTGGCCAGCGTCTCCGCCGCGCCGAGCACGGCGGCGACCGACCGCAAAGTCGCCATGTCGGTCAGCTCGCTCGCGCGCTGGCCCTGCGCCCGGAGCCGGTCCGGGTCGGCGTGGAGCGCCAGCCCGATCCGCCCCTGCGCCGCCATGGCGACGACGCGGGCCGTCTCCGGGGGCAGCGCCCGCCGCGCGATCAGCGCGGCTTCGATCTGAGGCGGGGCCGGCGGGGCGAAGCGGATAGCCTGACAGCGCGAGCGGACGGTCGCCGGCAGGGCGAGCGGCCGGTCGCTGATCAGCAGGAACAGGCAATGGGCGGGAGGCTCCTCCAGCGTCTTGAGCAGCGCGTTCGCCGCGGCTAAGGTCATCCGGTCCGCCTCGTCCACGAGGCAGACCTTCCAGCGGCCCACGAGCGGCCGATAGACGAGTTGCGAGTCGAGCTCGCGGATCTGCTCGATCCGGATCTGGGGCGTCGCGGCCTCCCGGTCCGGCTCGATCAGGGCGACATCCGGATGGGTCTGCCGCTCGGTCTGCTGGCAGGAGCGGCAGGCGCCGCAGGCGTCGGGCCCCTCCGGTCCCGGGTCGCTTTCGCAGTTGACCGCCTGGGCGAAGCGCAGGGCCATGAGCCGTTTGCCGATATTCGCCTCGCCGTAAAAGAGATAGGCGTGGGCGACACGGTCGTGGCGAAGCGCGGCGCGCAGGATCGCCTTGGGTCGGTCGTGTCCGATCACATCGTGGAAGGGCACAGCGACGCCTCTCGACGGCATCTTATCCGAAAGGGCACCAAACGGGAAGCCCGATCGGATCGCCACATGGCCTAGGCGACGGTCCGTGCACCCCTGCACGGACGCACGGGCCGGTGTGCGCCTCCGCACCTGGCTTGGACGAGGCAACCGGTGCCCTGTCCGTATCACCGGGCCGGGTCCGGCAGTCGGCCAGCGCGCTGCTCCTGTGAGGGCGAGATATCCGGCGCACATGCCACTTCTGCAATGGCCCGTGTCTTGCTGTACCGCTGACTGGCTGTCCAGCGAGGCTGGAGAGCCCCGTAAGGACAGCCGCCTCCCCTAGGGCGACCGGCGTAGGCGAGCAGGCCTTTCGGCCTAGCCTCGCCCACCCTGGCGGACGATTGCGAAGTCTTCGGGATCTCCGTAGGATGCAGGCAGCGGGCGGCTCAGGGCCACCCGTGGCGTTAGGCGCGCCGGTGCGTTCCCGAGCGGGTTGAGGGAGGAGGGATGGCCTTGGAACCCGCGTTCCTCGTTCCAGTGCTTCCGTTGCTGGGCGGGCTCCTCATCGGTCTGCTGGGGCGACGGCTGGGTGAGGACTGTCACAAGATCGGCGTGTCGGCGCTCGTCCTGGCGCTCCTTGGATCCATCTGGACCCTTGTCGCGGTAGCCGAGCAAGGGCCCGCGACCCTGCTCCTCGGTCCCGGCAGAGCCGGGGAAGAACCGCCGCTTCGGCTCGCGCTGTACCTCGACCGGCTCAGCGCCGTGATGATGGTGCTGATCACAGGGGTGAGCACCATCGTGCACCTGTACTCCATCCGCTACATGCAGGGGGAGGCCGGCTATGCGCGGTTCTTCTCGCTCTTGGGAATGACCACCTCCCTCCTGCTCTGGCTGGTCACGAGTCCCAACCTGCTGCTCTTGGGCCTCTGCTGGCATCTGCTGAGCTGGATGCTGTACCTCCTGCTGGCCTATAACCGGCGGCACCCGCCGGCACAACAGGCCGCGCGCAAGGCGCTGACGGTCCTCGTCCTGGGCGACCTGGCGTTTCTGGCGGGCGTCCTGGTGGCCTACGCGCAGTACGGGACCCTTGAATTCGGTGAGCTGTTCGCCCGGGCGGCGCAGCCGCGCACGGTCGCGCTCCTGCCCGGAGGCTGGGCGGCGGTCAGCGCGCCCACCCTGGTCACGGGGTTGCTCTTTGTCGCGGCCATGGCGAAGTCGGCCCAGGTGCCGCTCCACGTCTGGCTGCCGGACACGATGGACACGCCCACGCCCGTCTCCGCCCTCATGCACGCCGGGATCGTCAACGCCGGCGGCTTCCTGCTGAACCGGCTCGCCCCCCTGTACGCGGAAGCCCCGGCCACGCTCCACGCGGTCTTCCTGATCGGGGGGGTGACCGCGGTCCTCGGCGCCGCCATCATGCTCACCCAATCCGATATCAAGAAGACGCTGGGCTTCTCGACCATGGGCCAGATGGGCTACATGATCATGGAATGCGGGCTGGGCGCCTTTGCCCTCGGGGTGTTCCACCTCGTGGCGCACGGCCTGTTCAAGGCCACCCTGTTTTTGAACGCCGGCCACGTGATCCACGTGGCGCGGCGGGAGCCCAAGGCGCCGCCCTCCCCCCTCGAGCCTGCGCCGGCGACCTTCTCGCCGCTGGCCTGGGGGACGGGGGTCGCCGTCACCCTGCTGCTGCCGCTCGTCATCCTCCTGGCCGCGCACGGGATCCTGCGCATCCCGCTCCGCGACGCGCAGGGCGCGGTGATCTTCCTCTTCTTTAGCTGGGTGACGGCTTCCCAGGCAGTCATCAGCCTCTCGCGGCTCCAGGCCGTCGCCTCCTGGACGATCGCCGGCCTGATGGTGCTGACCCTCGGGCTCGTCGTGTTCACCTACCTCTGGGCCGGCGAGGCTTTTACGTATTTCCTGTATCCCGATCCAACCCTCGTTGCCTCGTACTACGCGGTCGCGGCGCTGGCGGGCTGGCTCTTCGACCTCTTGGTCGGCCTGACCGCGCTAGCCATCGTCGCAGGATGGGGGCTGATCTACGCCCACGCGCACGGGCGAAACCTCTGGCGGCCGTCGTGGCTGCCGCGTCTGGAAGCGTGGCTGTACGTCCTGTTCCTCAACCGCCTGTATGTTGACGCTCTGTACCGGAGACTCGGGGAGGGCTTGGCCCGGCTCGCCCACCGCCTGTACGCCGGAGCGTAGGAGCGAAGCCGATGCCGCCGACCCGCCAGACGACCTATCCGGACACGGTGCGGATGGAGCTGCGGTCGCTGGTCAAGCTGGCCAGCGAGGTCATCGCACCGTTCTGGCCGATGCGCACCTTCATCCACCACAATCCCCTCCACGAGCTGGAGTACCTGGACTTCGACGAGGCGGTGCGGCGGGGGGAGCAGGTTCTGGGCGGGCGCGGCTACCTGCCGCCGGCGCGGTTCCGGGAGTATGGGCGCCAGGGTCGGATCCGCCCGGAGCATCTCGACGCGGCGCTCGCGCTGATCGAGTGCAGCATCCAGCTCTGGTTGGGCTTCATCACCGCCCGCGCG
>CAZTUO010000314.1:0-3917 GCA_964616355.1 uncultured Nitrospira sp. | reverse complement strand
CCCTCTCCTGACCATAAAAGACCGGCCCACCATCCTCCAGTTTGATGAGGATGGGAATGAACATCCAGAGAGGCACGGAGAGAAAAAAGCCCAGACTGGAAAGAAAAAGGTCAAGGAAACGTTTCAGTAACGGTTCCCTGACTTTGGATGATCCATCAAATCCTTCCATTGCCTCGACTCCACCCGGTTCTCATCTTAGCCGGGCTTTCGTCCAGCAAGTTCGCAGAAAAGCTCGTAGTAAGCACGTACCTGGCGAGGGCGATCAAAGTCCAGAGCTGCCCGGCGGGCATTGGCCCCAAGGCGTGCAGCGAGGGCGCGGTCGCGATAGAGTGTCAGAACCTTTTCGGCAAGATCATCGGGATTTTCCGGCTCGGCTAGTAGACCGCAGTCGTACTTCTTCGTAATGGACGCCACCTCGCACTCCTCCTCGACCGCGGCCACGAAGGGGCGCCCGGCCGCCAGAATCCCATAGAGCTTGCTCCGCACGATGTAGCCTGCCAGGCCTCGCTTCAACGAAATGACGAACGCATCTGCGCTGGCGAACGACTCGGCGAGTCGCTGTTTCGGTTGGTACGGCAGGAAGGTCACATTTCTTAAGCTAAGCTCATGAACTCGACTCTCTAAAGATTCCCGTTTCACCCCATCCCCCACGAAAACGATCCGGATATCAGGGACATGCTGAAGCAACGCTGCCGCCTCCACAAGGATCTCGAGCCCCTGAGAGAGGCCGATGTTGCCCGAGTGCATGACCACAAACTTGTCGGCCAGCCCGTGGGCCAGGGAGAAAGGGTTCTGCTTGGGGCCCGGGGTGATCTGGGTGCAGTCCGCCCAGTCCGGGATCACCATGGTGGTCGCTGGGTCGGCCCCTTTGCCGGTGATCAACCTCAGGCGCATGGTCTCGCCAAGGGCGACGATGCGTGCCGCGCGGCGCACCAGGAAGCGGTTGACGCCCTCGAGGCTGCGGTTCACCGTCTCACTCTGAAAGTCCTCGAGCAGCCGGGCCGCCTCAGGGTAGACGTCACGGTAGGACATGACGAACGGCACGCCAAAGCGGCGCGACGCAAGATAGGCCGCTGGGCCGATAATGGGAGGATCCGTAAGGGCAACCACCACATCTGGCCGATCGAGACGAAGAGCAGCCCAGCAGGCGGAGAGAAAGTAGCTCACATAGTTGCTGAACCGCCCGACGAATTGTCGTTTAGAAAACCGCGTGCCACGAGCACGGAGGATCTCTATTCCCCGGTACCACTCATGATGGAGGATGAGCCCTTCAGCGACTCAAGCGCCCTCAGGTACGCGGAGGCCTTCTCTCCTCGCGAGTAATGGCAGAGGACAAACTGCCGGCCGTTCTGGCCCAGCCGTGATCGTAGGGTCGCATCTCGGCGGAGAGCCAGCACCGCCTGCATCAGGGCGTCGGGATCTTCCGGCGGGACGTAGACCCCAGCGTGGGCCCGATCCAGCACCTCGCGGGCGTGGCCGTTTACTCCCAGCACTACCGGGCGCTCGCAGGCCATGAACTCGAACATCTTCGAGGGTAACACCGTGGTAAACAGCTCCGCATCCTTGAGCAGCACCAGACACACGTCGGACGCGCTGATGTAGACCGGGACCTCCTTCCTGGGGCGTTGGTCCACAAACTTCACATTCGTCAGGCCCCGCTGGGCTGCCGCCTCCCGCAGCTTCTCTTTCTCCGCCCCCTCTCCCACCAGCAAAAACATTACGTCGGGCGCCAACGCGCTAAGCCGCGCCGCCGCCTCCAACACACTCCCCAGCCTATGCGCGTATCCCAGCGTACCGATGTACGACACTACAAACCTGCCCTCCAGCCCCAACCTCCGTCGAACCTCCCCGGCGTCTTCTCTTGGCCTAAATTCCTCCGGGTCCACTCCGTTCTCGATCACCGCGATCTTGCTCTCCGGCACCCCGCGTTCCGCCACAAGCCGTGTTTTGAAGGCCTCACTGACCACGACGATGCAGTGGGCCCGCCGGTACAAAAACGAAGCGATCCCGTCCAAGCTCCGAATCAGCAACGACTCGCTCCGCCCGATACCAGACGCCAGCAGCGATTCCGGCCACAGATCCCTCACCTCAAACACAAACGGGGATCCCCACAGCCTACTCAGCCACCATCCGCACGCGCCCACCAGAAGCTGCGGCGACGTGGCGATGACAATGTCCGGCCTCTCTAAAAAAATGCCCCGCACGCACGCGGAAACGAAGAAGGAGGTGTAATTGGCGATCCGCTCAGGCGGGTACCGGTTCGGGGCGGGGTAAAGCCACGTCCGCACAACATTGATTCCGTCCACGTCCTCCCGCACCGTCAGACGGCGGAGTTTGTGCCGGTACTCCGTCGGCACCACCCCGGTGGGATGGTTCGGGAACCCCGTCAAGACCGTAACCATGTGCCCGCTTCTCACCCAGTGGCGCGATAGCTCGTACACACGAGCCGCCGGTGCGCCCATCTCCGGCGGAAAGTACTGGCTCACATACAGGATATGCATGGTCAGTAATACAGGAGCTTGAAGATTACCTTCCCGACGAGCGCTCGGAGCCGCTTTCCGGGATCGCGGATGTAGGCGTCCCAGCGCCGTGCGAATTCGAGAAAGATGCTATCGCCAGTCAAGCGGTGCATGACCCGAAGCTGCACGATATGCAAACGGTGGTAAAAGGGACTCGCCAGCATCGGAAGCCGGGACGGGCTCAATTCGTAGAGGGACCAGTAGCCCACGTCGTACCGGTGAAGATTGCTGCGCACAGTACGGGTGGCCGCCTCGAGCAGGCCATGGGCCGTACCGTCCCCAGTGACCAGAGCGTAGTCGTAGATACCCCACAGAGCCCACAGGAAGCCGTTCAAGATGTGGCCGGGCGGATCGACGATGTACTCTTCGAACCACACGTCATCGGTGCCGTCGCGGATGCTGACACCGCCCTCGTCCACACCGCGCAGGAACGCCTGGAACGCATGGGCCGCGGCTTCGGCGTACTGCGGTCGCTTTGTGGTCCGAAAGGCTCGCACCAGAAGGGAAATCCCCTGCCCCTGGGCTAGGGCCGAGTACCACGGGGCACGGAGGCGGGTGCGGTACTCCCAGTCGAAGTGGTGCTGCCAGACGGCAACCCCGTGCGAGTTCGTCTCGAGTCTGCCAACTAGCCAGTCGGCGGCCGCCAGCGCCCGCTCACGCCGCACCGGGTGGCCCGTCCGGCGGAAGAGGGTGAGGTTGCCGAGGCCCCACTGGGCGACGGCGATCGGGTTGTACTGAAGGCCGGTTGCTCCGTGGTAGTTCAGCAGAGGAATCCCGGCCGCGTCGTAGGGACCGGGGTAGTCGGCCTTGGCCCGGAAGGTCATCCAGTATTCGCCGAGTTCGCCCGGCCTGGCTCGATCGTTGACTTCGGGGACTTCGTGCCAGAAGGTGAGGTGGCTGGGCCGCCGCAGCACGTAGGCGGAGACGACGCGTCGGTAGTAGTTCAGGCGGGGGAGCACCGCCAGGCCTCCAGGGCGTCGGCGATCCGTTCTCCGGCCTTGCCGTCCCACAGCGGTGGTACATGCCCTGTCTTGCGGTGGCCCGCCAGGATGGCCCGCACTTCGTGGACGAGACGTTCCGGATGCCGCCCCACGAGGACGTTGGTTCCCTGCGTGACCGTCACCGGGCGTTCGGTGTTGTCGCGGAGCGTCAGACACGGCACGCCCAGGAAGGTGGTCTCCTCCTGCATCCCTCCGGAGTCGGTGATGACGACCGTCGCCTTCCGCTGCAGCGCCAGGCACCGCCGGTACGGAAGCGGCGGGAGAACTCGCACGCCGTTGACCGCGTTGCTCCAGCCGATCGCGTCCATCCGTTGCCGCGTCCGCGGGTGCACGGCAAACAGCACCGGGACGTCCCGGCCGATCTCCGCGAGGGCATCCAGCACACGCCTCAACATCT
>CAZTUO010000313.1:0-3942 GCA_964616355.1 uncultured Nitrospira sp. | reverse complement strand
ACGCCGAACGCGTCAATCGGCGCCCGCTGGCGGAGGACTTCGGCCACCCGGGCCTCCGTGAGGTTCCCGCTCGCGAAGATCTGCACGGCGTGCAGGCGCTGGGCGTCGAGGATCCGCCGCACACGCCGGCTCAGCTCCACCAGGTCCCCGCTGTCGAGCCGGACGCCCCCGAGGCGGCGCCCGCGGCGCGCCAGCTCCCGGGCCACCTGCCCAGCCCGCCGGGCGCCTTCCAGCGTATCATACGTATCAATCAAGAGGGTGGTCCCCTCCGGAAAGGTCTCCACGAAGGCGCGAAAGGCGTCCAGCTCGGAGGCGTAAGCCTGGACGAACGCGTGCGCCATCGTCCCGAAGATCGGGAGCCCGTAGAGCTGTCCGGCCAGCACGCTCGAGGTCCCGACGCACCCCGCGAGGTAGGCGCTGCGGGCGGCCTTGACCGCCGCGTCCAGGCCCTGCGCCCGGCGCTGCCCGAACTCCACGACCGGGCGGCCCTGCGCGGCCTCCACGACCCGGGCGGCCTTCGAGGCGATCAGCGTGTGGAAGGTCACCGTGTTCACCAGGAAGGTCTCCACGAGCTGGGCCTCCACGAGCGTCGCCGTCACGCGCAGCACCGGCTCGTTCGCGAAGAAGACGGTCCCTTCCGGCATCGCGTCCACGTCCCCGCGGAACCGCAGCCGGCTCAGGTGCGCCAGGAACGGCTCGGCAAACAGCCGCGTGGCGCGCAGGTAGCGGATCGCTTCGGTGCCAAACGAGAGGTGGGTCAGGTAGAACAGCGCCTGCTCCAGGCCGGCGAAAATCAGATACGAGCGCTGGGGCGGCAGCCGCCGGACAAACAGGTCGAAGGTGGCCCGGTCCCGGGGCCGGTGCTCGAAATAGCTGGCGGCCATGGTCAGCTCGTACAGGTCCGTGAGCAGCGCCATGTTCTCTTCGGTGACGAAGCCTGGTTGCATGGAGCCGCCTACCTCGGAAGGGGAACTCGTGGCGAGACGGGGCAGGCGCCGCGGGCCCGCGGCGCCCTTCGCACGATCACTTTGGTGCGTCCATCGCGCACCGGAATCCGATCGTTTGATCCTCGTAGGAAGGCTCGGCGACAAACCGGGCGGTCACCCGCAGATTGCGGGGCGGGTCGTTCCAGCTCCCGCCGCGGAAGACCTTGCGGTCCCCGCTCGCGGGTCCGGTTGGATTGTCCTTGGGGCTCTTGCTGTAATAATCGCGCTCGTACCAATCGGCCACCCATTCCGCCGCATTGCCTGCCATATGGTACAGGCCATAGGGGCTGCGCCCGCCCTGCTTGGTGCCGTGGCGCACGCTCATCCCCGCGATGCCGCTCTTGACGGGTGCCAGCGTGATCGGATAGCTCACCCACTGGCCGCGGTTGTAGTTGGCGATGTCCACGAACGGCTGCATGTGCCCCCAAGGATAGCGCCGGCCGTCCGTCCCGCGGGCAGCCTTCTCCCACTCGGCCTCCGTCGGCAACCGCTTGCCCGCCCACTTGCAGTAGGCCTCGGCCGCCGTCCAGGTCACGCCGACCACCGGGCGATCACCTGCCGTCGCGACCGCCTCGTCGTCCCAGAGCGAAGGCGGATCGTATTTGGTCTCCTCCAGGAACTTCGCGTAGAGAGCGATCGTGACCTCGAACTGATCAATGTAGTAGGGCTTCAGGCAGACGGTGTGCTCGGGGCTCTCGTTGGGAAAGCCCTGGAACTGCTCCGTTCCCACGTTGTCCGTGCCCATTTTGAAGCAGCCTTCGGGGATCAGAAGCATCGGCGCGCCGTCCTTCCCCATCGGAATCCCCTCCCGATCGGGGGCACCCGCGCTGTCCTTGCCATCGGGCTGCCCGCTGGCCCCCAGGGTCAAGGCCCCGGCCAGGATCAAGATGCCGGCCTGCAGGATCGTTCTGGTCGCGCTTCTCATCGCCGCCCCCCGCTCATGAAAGCTCCGGAGTGAAGGATGGATCGGCCGGAAAAGATCCGGCCTCAGGAAATGCAAAATAGAGGATGGGTCAAATGCGGGCGGAAGTCAACACCTCTGGACGGGGCGGCGAGGAGCCGCGCCGGAACACAGGCAAATCCGCGAAGGCACAGACAGGCCGCCCCGTGTGGCAGGCGAGCGGCCGCGCGAGCGAGGTGGCGTCCCCAACGGGATTTGAACCCGTGTTGCCGGCTTGAAAGGCCGGCGTCCTAGGCCTGGCTAGACGATGGGGACGACCGCTGGTGATGGATGACGCTGGCGCTTACCGTCCAGGAAGGCCCGCCGCGCGCCCATACAGTAAAGCAAACAAGCTGAAATCGCAACCGGGAAACGCGCCGGCAGTCGTGGCTCCTTGCGCAGCTCCCAGCGATCTGCTAAGAACGGCTGCACCGCAGCCACGGTCTGCCTCCGTGAGCGTGGTGCCGACAGGGAGTCACACGATGGGTGGCCGTACAGCCCGGGAGCTCTGCACCGCCGCCTGCTGCGCCCTGGTCCTCCTCTCCGCGTGGCTGCCCCCTTGCTCGGCCGGCGAGGGTTCCCAGGCCGGCCCGACCCTGCAGTTCGACCTCCCTGGAGGCAGCGAGACCGGCCCGCTCGCCCCGGGACAGGCCTTCGCCCTGTCGGTCCGCTTGATGGACTGGAAGTCCACCGGCGCGGAAGAGCTCGTGGCCATCTTCGAGAGCCCCGCTTTCCCCAGAAGGCTCGCGCCCCTGCTGCCCGATGGGCCCTCGGGAGCCCCTGTCACCTCCGTGGTGTTCGAGCCGCGGCCCTTCGCGGTGGGGATGGACGACCGCGCCCTGCGGATTGAGGTCGCCATCGCCCGCCTCCGTGGGATGCGCATCGAGCCGGTGCTCAAACGCACGGTGTACCTCACGATCGGAACTCGGCCCCGGGCGACACGCCCCGACGCGGCCATCCCCGCGCCCAGCGCGGACAAGGCAGGACCCCGGCCGGATTCCGCCTCGGCCCCTGATCAGCCAGCGGCCCAGGGCCAGCCCATCCTGCCCCCCGAGGAGGTTCAGGAGGAGGATCTCGGCAGCGGCTCTCCTGCGGCCCAAAGCCCGGTGTACTGGAGAGCAGTTCGGGAAACGCTGAGCCGGCGCTGGCAACATCAACTCGTGCAGATCGGGTCGCGCGCCGCCGCCCGCGGCCCTCGCGTCCGGTTCAGACTCTACGCCGACGGGCTCGCGCAACTGATCCAAGTCGAGCGCAGCTCGGGCGACCCCAGGGTGGACGAGGCCGGCCTGCAGGCGGTGCTCGCCTCTCTGCCCTTCCCCCCCTTCCCGCCCACCGTCCGCGAGCCCTCGGTCGAGGTCCACCTCGATTTGCCAGGCGCCCGGCGCTGAGCCCGCGCCCCTTCCTAGCCCGGCGGCTCCGCGGGGCCTGCGTCTTCCTGGCCCAGGAGCGCGCGAATTCTGGCGATCAGGACTTCGACCGTGAAAGGCTTGGGCAGGTAGTGGGCGGCCACCCGGGCGACCCTGTCTGGATCGCCGCCACTGGGGAAGTGGCCGGACATGAAGAGCACCTTCACCTCGGGATGGGCCACCGCTAGGCGTTCGGCCAGCTCGAACCCGTCCAGGCCGGACATTTGGATGTCCGTGAGGACGAGATGGATCGGCTCCCAGTTGTGCGACAGCAGCTCAAGAGCTTCCGCGCCGTCTGAGGCTTGCAGGACCGTATACCCGCACCGCTCGAGCGCGGACTGGAGCAACTGCCGGATCATGGGTTCATCATCCACCACTAGGATCGTGCCCCGCTCCAGCGCCGGCGGCGGGACGAGCGTCCCGCGGTCATGGCTGGGCCCGCACCCGATCTGGCGGCGCTCGCGCCGCCGCCGTTCCCCCTGTCGCCGGTCGGCCGTCCGGCGATCCCCGCCGCCGCGGCAGGTTCCCCGCCGTTCGCCCCCTCTGCGCTCCGACCGGCGCCGGTCCTGTCCGGTCCTCCGGTCCCGGCCTGACCGCTTCTCCTCAATCT
>CAZTUO010000312.1:0-3948 GCA_964616355.1 uncultured Nitrospira sp. | reverse complement strand
TCCTGGGTGCCGAGATCGCCGTGCAGGATGGCTGGCTGTCGGTCGTGGGCGCCGGGTTTCGCCGGGCCGGCGACGGCTGACCCGCATCCCGCCCGCCGCGTCCCCCTCGATCCTTCAACGGTTCAACGGCTGGCCGCGGCTTCCGCGGCCAGCCGTTCCGCGCGGCGGAGCTGCGCCGCGAGGAGGCCCGGCGTGAGGGCCCAGGCGGGAGCGAGGGGAAGCCCCGCCTCCCGGAGCGCCGCGGCGGCGTACTGATGGCATTGGTGGAAGAGGTGGTAGGCGCGGACGGCCGGATAGAACGTGCTGCGCCCGGAGACCCGTAGTGGCTCCCGCGAGGCGATTGTCCCCTCCAGGTGCCGGCGCAACCGGTCGTAGCCCTCCTCCGTAAGCTGGAAGGAGAAGCGGTCGGCGGGGGGCTGCGGGGTCCGGTCGGCCCAGACCCGGTCGTGCCAGCCGACCTCGACGACGCCGGCGGAGGGCCAGAACAGCGCACGCAGCACGCCGGTGACGCCCTGGCGGCCTTCGAGGTACCAGCCCTGCTCCGCGTAGCCCCACTCTTCATAGAACCCGTGTCGAGTGACGGGTGACGCCTGCTGGGCGCCGGAACTCGGAGAGGATTCGACCGGCAGCGCGAGCATCGCGTGCCAGGTGTCGAGCGACACGATGACCGTGTGCGTCGGGACGCCGGCCGGCGGCGGCCAGAGCCCGGGCACGGGGCCGGCGCAGCCGAGCGTCCCGGCCAGGAGAAGAACGGCCGCGAGTGAGCGGCCCGGCGCACTGCGGATCCTCTGCATGCGAAGCTTCCTGGGGGACCGATCATGCGCGCGCGCCGCGAGAAGAGCAACCCGGGGCCCGCCCGTGGCGTTTGGCGACAGGGCCGCAGCTTGCCCTGTCCCCCAATACCTCAGCGGCGCGGCACGCCGCCGCAGGGCCTGGGTCGAACCCCTTGGCGCTCCAGCCGTTTCGCCGGCGCGCAAGCCGGCTCTCGCTATGGCATCCTCCCTGCAAGCGTGCTGGATAGGGGCCCAGAGCGATGTGGCAAGATCGGTTCGAGGCGGGCGTGCGACTGGCGGAACGGCTTGGCGCCTGTTACGAGGATCCCCAAGGCTTGATCCTGGCCCTGCCTCGCGGGGGCGTCGTGGTGGGCTACGCGCTCAGCCTCGCGCTCCGACTGCCCCTCGACGTGTTTATCGTGCGGAAACTCGGGGCTCCGGGCAACCCGGAGTTCGCCATCGGCGCCGTGACCGAGACCGGATCCGTGTACATGAATCCCGACGCGCCGGAGGTCTTGCGGGCTCTGTCGGCGCCCACAGGCTACCTGGACCAGGCGATTCGGGTGCAGCGGGAAGAGATTGCCCGGCGGCAGGCCTTGTACCGGCAGGGGCGGCCGCTGCCCTCGCTCGCCGGCCAGACGGTGCTCCTGGTGGACGACGGCATCGCCACCGGCGCGACCTTCTTTGCGGCGGTCGAGGCCCTCCGGCAGCTCGGCCCGGCCCGGCTGCTCGGCGCGGTCCCGGTCGGCCCGCCCGAGACGCTGGCGCTGCTCGCGCCGGCGCTCGACCGGCTGGTCGTCCTCGAGACCCCCGCCGCGTTCCTGGCCGTCGGCGAGCACTATCGGGATTTTCGCCAAGTGGAGGACGAACTGGTCCTCCGGTACCTGGCCGCCGCCGCCGCGCTCCGGGGTCCGAGGGCTCCCCTCACCAATGTCAGGGAAGGAGACCGGGTATGATGAATCAGCCAGGACAGCCCGCCCATCGTCTCGCGCGCCGGGACCGGACGGTCCAGGAATGGCGACACGACACGTACATCACCAAGCGGAAACCCCAGGACCCCACCGCCTGCCCGCAGTGCGGCGCGCTGTTCCAGAAGGGGCGCTGGACGTGGAGCGCCCGGCCGCCGCAGGTCCACGAGGCCCTTTGCCCCGCCTGCCGGCGGATCAACGATCACTACCCGGCGGGCGCGGTCACGCTGGGCGGCGAATTTTTCGCCGCCCACCGGGCGGAGATCCTCTCGCTCGTCCGCAACGAGGAGGCGCGCGAGAAGGCCGAGCATCCGCTCGCGCGGATCATGCGGATCGAGGAGACCGCCGGCGGGGCGGTGATCACGACGACGGACGTGCATCTCGCCCGGCGCCTCGGCGAGGCGCTGCGCCGCTCCTACCAGGGGACTCTCGAGCTGCATTACAACGAGGACCAGCAGTTCGTCCGCGTCACGTGGGCGCGGTGAGTCTTTATCGCAGGTGGCGCCGGAACCAGCCAAGGGCGTGCTCGGCGACCTGGTCCAGCGCGCCCGGCTCCTCGAACAGGTGGGTCGCGCCGGGGATCGTGACGAGGGATTTCGGGCCGGTGAGCCGGGCGAGGGCGGCCTCGTTCAGAGCGAGGACCGGCTCGTCACGGGCGCCGACGATGAGGAGCGTTGGCGCGGCCACCCGCGGGAGATCGGCCATCGCGAGGTCGGGGCGGCCCCCGCGGGAGACCAGGGCGGCGACGAGGTCGGGCCTCCAGGCGGCGGCCCGCAGGGCTGCCGCCGCACCCGTGCTGGCGCCGAAGTAGCCCAGGGGCAGGCCGCGCGTCCCCGGCTCTTGCGCCAGCCACTGGGCGGCCGCAAGCAGTCGAGTGGCCAGGAGATCAATGTCGAAGACCTTGCGCCGGTCCTCGGCTTCCTGCTTATCCAGGAGATCGAGGAGCAGGGTGGCAAAGCCCGCGTCCTGCACTGCCTCGGCAACCGCCCGGTTGCGAGGGCTCAGCCGCCCGCTCCCGCTCCCGTGCGCGAAGAGCACGCCGCCCCGGGCGGCCTCCGGCAGTGCCAGGAATCCCTGGAGCGTCGTCCCGGCGGCCGGGACGAGCACCGGACGTTCCTGCACGTTGCGTCGGCGAGATGAGGCCATGACCGCGGCGCCTACGGGCTAGACCCCGATCGGGACCACGTCGGCGCGGGCCGCCGCATCGGGCCGACGGGCCTTGAGGGTCAGGCGATCCAGCAGCCGGGTGAGGCGGGCCGGCGTGGCCCGCCGGTTCTGCAGGATGCCCGGCTCCACGACCGCGCCGCAGTTCACGCAGCGCCAGGCGCGCAGCCACAGGTTCCCGTCGCAGTCCGCCAGATCCACGAAGTGATCCACTACCATCAGCCCGCGACAGCGTTCGCACCGCATCATGAGATCTCCTTCCTCGTTGCGTTCAATGACACTCCGTCGGGCAGAAGAAGACGAGGTAGAAGACGACGCGGCGCCTACGGCCACTGCTCCGAGCCACAGCCAGGTTGTGCGATCCACGGCGTCTCCTTCTGGTTGAGTCCTGTCCCTGGCAGGGAGCAAGAGCAGTGCCACTCGGAAGAGCGAACAGCGAATAGCGAGTCGCTGATCGCAAAACACGGGGAGCTGTTGGCCGAGGGCCTTGTGCGCCCTGCTGTTGGCTGTTCGCTATGAGCTCGTGGCTGGTTTCCTTGCTGTGGCCTTCCGCTACAGGCGATGCAAGGTGGACTGTGGCAGGATTTCCCCCCACCCCTTCCCCCGGCACCAGCCCCTGCGTTTGGCCGGGCACCGGACTTGCTGAACCCTTCCGGAGGGGCGACGGGTCCGGGCTGAATCTTTTGTCTCGGCCCCTGCTCTCTAGGGACAGGCGTGGGAGGTACGGCCCCGCTCGCCACAATGGGGAGGCGAGCGGTCCAGGCAAGCGTGGAACGGAGGAGGCCATGAAACTCAATGACTGGCTGCGCCTCATTGCCGGCCTGTTCGTCCTGACGGCGGTCGTGCTGGGGGCGGTCGTGCATCCCTACTGGCACTACCTGGCTGTCTTCGTCGCGGTCAACCTGATCCAGTCGGCGTTCACCGGCTGGTGCCCGATGATGGCGCTCTTGCGGCGGCTCGGAGTCCCCGAGTGATCCGGGCGACTACGGAGGCGTCGGTGGCGAGCGTAGGAGAAAGCGCCTATAATGGGTGCGGGCGTGCCC
>CAZTUO010000311.1:2918-3978 GCA_964616355.1 uncultured Nitrospira sp. | reverse complement strand
GCGATCTGCGACAAGCTGGCGGCGCTCAAGTCGGCGACGATGGCGAAGCTGTTCCGCGAGGGGCTGCGCGGCGAGCCGCTCAAGCAGACCGAGATCGGCGAGATCCCGGAGAGTTGGGAGGTCAAGCCCGTCTCTGCGGTTGCCGATGCGGTGAGTGGCGGAACCCCCTCAAAACAACGAACGGATTGGTGGAGCGGTTCAATTCCGTGGGCTAGTCCCAAGGACATGAAGAGGCTTCGGCTGCGCGACACCGAGGACCACGTTACCCCGGAAGCGGCTGAGGCGGGCTCGCGGATCGTACCGCCCAAGACCGTCTTCATCGTAGTGCGCGGCATGGTGCTGGCTAAGGACGTACCAGTCGCGATCACTGAGGCGCCAATGGCTTTCAACCAAGACATGAAGGCGTTGCTTCCCTCTGAGAGAATCCATCCGGACTTCCTGCTGTACGCGCTGTGCGCCCGCAAGTCTGCCTTGATCCAAGAGATCGGAACATCGGCTCACGGGACTCGCCGTATGTCCGGCTCGTCAGTCGATGGGCTTCTGATCCCTGTGCCCAAGGATCGTAACGAGCAGCAGGAAATCGCCGCGACACTGCACATGCTGGACCGGCGTGAAGAGATCTCGAAAGAACGAGTGCGATGTCTTCAATCCTTGTTCTCCTCGACGTTGCACTCGCTCATGACCGGCGCGATCCGCGTCAAGGACCTCGACATTGCGGAGGTCAGCCATGCCTAGCATCGCGAGCGAGCGGGCCACGGTCCAGAACCCGCTGGTCGAATACGTCCAGGAGATCGGATGGGCCTACATCTCCCCGGACCAGGCGGTCACGCTCCGGCGCGGCGAAAGCGGCACGCTGTTCTACCAGACGCTGCGCGACAAGCTGATCAGCCTGAACCCCGGCGTGGTGACCGTTGCAAACGTCGACGACGTTATCGCGCGGATCGAAAGCGTCCGCAACAACATCGAGGGCAATGCCGAGGTGCTCGCCTGGCTGCGTGGCGAACGGTCCGTGTACGTGGAATCGGAAAAGCGGCAGCGGAACGTCACGCTGATCGACTTC
>CAZTUO010000311.1:0-2890 GCA_964616355.1 uncultured Nitrospira sp. | reverse complement strand
GTGGCAGTACACGAACGGCAAGTACCGGAACCGGGCCGACGTCGTGTTTGTGATCAACGGCATCCCGGTGGCGCTGGTCGAAACCAAGAGCGCCATCAAGAAGGAAGGCATCGAGGAGGGCATCACGCAGATCCGCCGCTACCACCGCGAGACGCCCGAACTGGTGACGGCGCCGCAGATCTTCGACGTGACGCACCTGATCGACTTCTACTACGGCGTGACGTGGAACCTGGACCGCAAGGGCCTTTTCAACTGGAAGGACGAGGAGAAAGGCAACTTCGAGCGCAAGGTGAAGCGCTTCTTCGCGCGGGAGCGGTTCTTGCGTTTCCTCGAGTCCTGGATCGTCTTCTACAAGAAAGACGACGAGTTGCGGAAGATCGTCCTGCGGCAGCACCAGACGCGCGCGGTGGAGAAGGTGGTGGAGCGTGCGCTGGACCCCGAGAAGCGGACCGGCCTCATCTGGCACACGCAGGGTTCCGGCAAGACGTTCACGATGATCAAGGCGGCGGACCTGATCCTACGGCACCCCGCGTTTGAGAAACCGACGGTGATCCTGCTGGTGGACCGCAACGAGCTCGAAAGCCAGCTTTTTGCGAATCTGGCGGCCTACGGCCTGGCGCCCGAGATCGCGCGGTCGAAGCAGCACCTGCGCGAGCTGTTGCGGTCGGACTACCGGGGACTGATCGTCTCCATGATCCACAAGTTCGACAAAGCCGACGCCGATCTCTGCACGCGGGAAAACGTGTTCGTCCTGGTGGATGAGGCGCACCGCACCACCAGCGGCGACCTGGGTAACTACCTGGTGGCGGCCGTGCCCAATGCCACCATGATCGGATTCACCGGCACGCCGATCGACCGGATCGCTTACGGCAAGGGCACCTTCAAGGTCTTCGGCAAGGACGACGAGAAGGGCTATCTCGATAAGTACTCGATCGCGGAGTCGATCGAAGACGGGACCACACTGCCGCTGAACTACACGCTTGCGCCAAACGATATCCGCGTGCCACGCGAGCAGTTGGAAAAGGAGTTTCTGGACTTGGCCGAGGCGCAGGGGATCAGCGACATCGAGGAATTGAACAAGATCCTGGACCGCGCCGTGAACCTGAAGACGTTCCTGAAGGCCGAGGATCGCGTGGACAAGGTGGCGCGGTTCGTCGCCCAGCACTTCCGGGAGAACGTCGAGCCGCTCGGCTACAAGGCGTTTCTGGTGGCGGTGGACCGCGAAGCCTGCGCACTGTACAAGAAGGCGCTCGACAAGTACCTGCCGCCGGATTACTCGACCGTGGTGTACACCTCGGCGCACAACGACGACGAGGTCCTGGCGCAATTCAAGCTGAGCGAGGACGAGGAAAAGCGGGTCCGCCGGGCCTTCATCAAGCGCGATAAGCTGCCGAAGATTCTGATCGTGACCGAAAAACTGCTCACGGGCTTCGACGCGCCCGTGCTGTACTGCATGTACCTCGACAAGCCCATGCGCGACCATACGCTGCTTCAAGCCATCGCGCGGGTGAACCGGCCTTACGAGGATGAGGAAGGCATCAAGAAGCCGGCCGGCTACGTGCTCGACTTTGTCGGCATCTTCGAGAAGCTGGAAAGCGCGCTGGCGTTCGACTCCGATGTGGTGGGCAGCGCCATCCAGAACATCGACGTCCTGAAAACGCGCTTTGTGGTGCTGATGGAACAGTCGCGGCCATTCCTGGAGCTTTGCGCGGGCCCGATTGACGACAAGGCCGTGGAGCGGGCCATCGAGGTCTTTGAGGACAAGGAGCGCCGGGAGAGCTTCTACAAGCTGTTCCAGGAACTGGAAACGCTTTACGAGATTATCTCGCCGGACGTGTTCCTGCGGCCCTACATCGACGATTACGGGAAGCTGTCCGCCTTGTATCAGATCGTCATCAACGCGTTCTCGAAGAAGGTGGCGCTGATCCGGGACCTGATGAAGAAGACCGAGGACCTGGTGAAGCGGTCGGCGGTTGGCACGGGGCTGGACACCGTGATGAAGCTGGTCCGGATCGATGAGAACACGCTGAAGGCGCTGAAGTCCTCCGACGGTGGCGAACCGCCGAAGGTGATCAACCTGGGCAAGAGCCTGCTCGCGACCATCAAAGAAGAGGGAGAGCAGCAGCCGTTTCTGATTCCGATCAGCGAGCGGACAGAGGCGATTCTGGAGTCCTACGACGACCGGCAGTTGAGCACCCAATCGGCGCTCGAACAGTTGGCGCGGCTGATGGAGGAGTATCTCCAGGCGAAGCGGGAGCGGGAGAAGACCGGTTTAGATATCAACACGTTCACGCTGTTCTGGCTGTTGAAACAGGCCGGGGCTCCAGACCCTGGCGAGCTTGCGCCCAAGGTCGAGGCAGCGTTCCGGAAGTATCCCAACTTCCGGGATAACGTGGCCGAGGAGCGGCAATTGAAGGCTGAGCTGTACAAGCTGGTCCTGCCGGCCGTGGGCAGGGAGGCGATGGTTACGGTGGTGAAACGAATGCTGGAGTTGCCGCGATCGTGAGGAACGCAAGGGAGGACGCCAAGACGCGTATGCGGGAAGAGATCCGGCAGTGGTCAGAGAAGATCGGCGTGAGGCCGAAGCGCGTCCAGATCCAGCGGATGACCAGAAAGTGGGCCTCGTGTTCAGAGACGGGCCGCATTTGTTTCAGCACCGACCTGTTGGACGAAATGCCGGATTTTCGGGAGGTCGTGATCGTTCATGAACTCCTGCATCTCCAGGTGCCGAACCACGGCAAGCTCTTCAAGAGCTTGATGAACGCGTACCTGCCGGGATGGGAGCGTCGAGTGCAGGGGCGGGCCAAGGTTCTTTGTGGAAGTGTCCGGATCGCAAGCGACCGGCCCTCTCCACATGTAACAAACCAGAGAGAAAGGAGGTGATCCGGAT
>CAZTUO010000310.1:0-3986 GCA_964616355.1 uncultured Nitrospira sp. | reverse complement strand
AGAACCAAGGGTTCACCGACCAGTAGTCCCCGTAGAAGTGCAGGTACCGGAACGTGAAGCCTAGGACGCTTGGGTTGTCGAGATGGGCGCGGAGCGCCCGCCGGATCCGGTCGAGATCGTCCTCGTGCAACACCTCGTCCGCCTGGAGGTAGAGCGCCCAATCGCCCGTGCACTGCGCCAACGCCTTGTTGGTCTCGCACGAGAACAGCAGGCCATCCTTCGTCATCGCGTCGTCCCAAACCGACTCGATGATCCGGACCTTCTCGGAGCCAATCGAGCGGATCAGGTCCCGCGTCCCATCGTCCGATGGGCCGACGTTCACGACAAATTCGTCCACGAGCGGGAGCGCGGAGCGGATCACCTCCACAATCGGGTAATCGAACCGCACCGCGTTCCGGCAAATGCTGAACCCGCTGATCCTCATCCTCAGCCTCTAGCGAACAGCCACCAGCTCGGCCGCGCGCAGCACGCCTGTCGCGTCGTAGCTAGTCGCTACCTGCTCCTCGCTTCCCGGCTCAGTTCCCAGAACTTCGCGTACTTGATGAAGGTGTAGTAGGCGTACAGCCCCGAGAGAATCAGCCCCGGCATGCCGTCCAGGAACCCGGCCCGCCCCACGTACATCTTCATGAAGGTGAAGCAGGGATGCGTCACGAGCTGGTGGGCTCGGAAGCGCCGGCTCTGGCGCACCATCCGCTCGGCCATGAGATCCGAGTAGCGGTCCATCTTGGCGAGGTAGTGGTCCAGATCGCGGAACGGATACTGAAGCACGTGGTGCTGCAGGTAGCCGACCGGCCCGTCCACGTCGAAGCCCTCGTGGACCACGTCGTCGCGGTACCGCAGGCGGGCTCGGTGGAACAACTGAGGCTGGCGGTAATCGGGGTACCAGCCGCAGTGGCGGATCCACCGGCCGAGGAAATAGGTACGCCGGGGTACGAAGTAGGCGGCGGCTTCCGGGCCGCGCGCCAGCAGGGCGCTGATCTCCGCGCGCAACTCCGGCGTCATCCGCTCGTCGGTGTCGAGGCTAAAGACCCAGTCGTGCGTGGTGCGCGCCACCGCCTCATTGCGCAGCCGCCCGAACCCGCGGAACGCATGCTGGTATACCTTGTCGGTGTAGTCCCGGCTGATCCGGGCTGTTCCATCGGTGCTGTAGGAATCCACGACGACCACCTCGTCAGCCCACGCGACGGACTCCAGACAGGCCCGCATATTGGGCTCGTCGTTATACGCAATGACATACACGGAGAGTTTAGACACGCACCACCCGGATGGGCTCTGCGCGGCGGAGCACCTGCTGCACGCGCGCCGCCACTTCGTCCACCGTGATCCGGTCGAGGCAGTCCCAGTAGGGGCAGGCCTGATAGATGCACCGCTCGCAGGTAGGGACATCCGGCTGCAGCAGGATCCCGCGGCCCAGCGGCCCCCAGCGGATCGGATGGGTCTTGCGTTGGGGATCATACAAGCTCACGGTCGGCACCCCGAGCCCTGCGGCCAGATGGGCCGCTCCCGTGGACCCCGACACCACCACCTGGGCGGCGCCGATCACCGCCATAAACTCCCGCAGGCTGAGCGCGCCCCGCAAGTCCAGCAGGTCGCCGCGCAGCCCGCCGGACCCCTCGACCTCCTGCAGAAACCGCGCGCGCTCGGCCTCGCTCCCGCTCAGGATGACCCCGTAGCCGCCGTCGGCCAGGCGATGGGCGAGGTCCCGATACTGTTGAGCGCGCCAGTGGCGGGCCGAGAGCCCGCCGGGATGGATTACCACCCTGGGCAGGGGCAGCCGGGCGAGCCGGCGCTCCACCCACTGCCGCTCCGAGCCCGTCAAGACCAGCGCCGGCGGCGCGAGCGGGCCGGGGGCGAGGCCCAGTCCGGCCAAGAGCCCCAGATTATACTCGCTCTCATGCTTGGCAAACTGGCTGCGATGCTCGTACACCCGCCGGTTGGCCAACAGGCTGTACCAGCGGTAGCCGGTGGCGACTCGCAGGGGGACCCGCGCCGCGAAGGCGGCCAACAGCAGGCGCCGGTACGGTTTGAGAAAGATCGCGACGTCAATCCCTCGTCGAAACAGCGAGACCAGCTCCCCGAATCGCTCGCGGCCAGTGAGCGTGATCACTTCGTCGAGATCGGGATGATGCGCCAGGACGGGCGCGGCGGCCTCGCTCGACAGGAAGGCAATGCGGGCCTTAGGACGCAGCCGGCGGAGCGCGGTCGCGACCGGGAGCGAGAGAATCTCGTCCCCGATCCCGTCCGGTCGGACGAGCAGGACCGTCAGGGCGTCGTTCAGCAGATGCATGCTCATCGTTGAGGCACTCGCGCCAGAAGCAGGTCGCGGACCGCTGCCGTCACCATCGCGGGGCTGATCTGCCGCAGGCACTCGATCTCCTGCTCGTTCCGGCACACCACGCTGAAGCAAGGCCGGCAAGGCACGTCGCTGGTCAGGACACGATGTCGCTCCCCGCGAGGCCCGGAGTAGGCCGGACTCGACGGCCCGAACAGCCCGACGACCGGCGTGCCGACCGCGGCCGCCAGATGCATGGGGCCGGAATCCCCGGTGAGGACGAGCGCTGCCGATTCGAGCAGGGCCGGGAGCAGCTCGAGGGGGATCGTGCCGGTCAGATCCACCGGCAGGGTCTTCATCAGACGGAGCACCTCAGCGGCCTCCTCCCGTTCATCCGGCCCGCCGACGATCACCACGCGGGCCGTCGTCTCCTGCAGCTCGTCCAGCGCCGCAGCGAACGAGTCAGGAGGCCATCGCTTGGTCCGCCAGCGTGCCGATACGTTCACGGCGATCCACGGGGTGCCGTCGCTGGGCCCCCCGTGCCGGGCGAGCAGGGCGCGCACCGCCTCCCGATCGGAAGCCAGTGGCCGCAGCCCGAACACCCACGGCTCCGGCGCCGGATCCGCGGCCCCCCCCGAGGCCCATAACCGGGCCGCCACCGCCAGGTAGCGGTCCACCACGTGCCGGTCTCCGCTCCCGACGGACACCCGATGCGTGTAGAACAGCGGGCTTCCCTCGCGGCCGTCCGCGAATCCGACGCGGACGGCACATCCGGCCAGCCACCCCATGGCCGCGCTCCGGAACAGGCCTTGGAGATCCACGACTGCATCGAAGCGCTCGGTGCGCAACCGCGGGACCTGCGACAGCCAGCCGGACAAGCCCGGATCCACCGGCCAGATGGCGTCCAGGCCGTCCACGCGCGTCAGCAAGCCCGCCCACTGGCGCTTGACGAGCCAGGCGAGGTGGGCCTGCGGAAAGCGGCGGCGCAAAGCCTGCAACGCCGGGAGCGCGTGCACGATGTCGCCGAGCGAGCTGGGCTTGATGAGCAGGATCCGCCGGTAGTCGGCCATCTCAGAAACCCTCCCCCTCAGCCGTCAGCGTTCAGCCGCTCGGCTCTGACGGCCGAGCGCTCACGCCCGGCCGCGTCGGCCACGATCCACTCGACCGCTTCGCGCAGCCCAGGGGCCACGAAGTCCGGTTGGGCCGCGGACGGCAGCTCGAACCCTGCCTGGCCGGCGGGCCCGCTGGTGACCAGGACCGCCCGCGCGCCGACCCGGCGGGCCAGCTCGATATCGCGCGGCTGGTCGCCCACCACGTAGGCGGCGGACAGATCCACTCCCAGGTCGGCCGCCGCCTGGTTGACCAGACCCGTGGCCGGTTTCCGGCAGCCGCAGCCGTCGTCGGGGTGGTGCGGGCACACGTAGAGGCCGTCTAGCGACGCCCCGCCCGCCTGGAGCGCTGCGCGTAGTTTGGCGTGAATGATCTCCAACACCTCCGGCGAGATCAGGCCCCGAGCCACCCCGGACTGGTTGGTGACCACGACCACCCTCGCGCCGGCCCGTTTCAAGCGTGCCACCGCTTCGACGACGCCGGGCAGCAACCGGAACTCCTCCAGGCACCTCACGTACCCCGTATCCTCGTTCAGCGTGCCGTCCCGATCCAGGAACACCGTCACCCCCGCCAAAGGGGCCAGGGGGGCAGACCTTGCCGTGCG
>CAZTUO010000309.1:0-4005 GCA_964616355.1 uncultured Nitrospira sp. | reverse complement strand
TGCTCTGCCCCAGCACGGGGAGGACCATCTCGGGGAACAGCGTCAAGATCTCGCACCGCACCGCGATCACCCCTGCACCGCCCGCGCCGGCGCCTCGTCGTCCAGGAGCCCGTCCATTGGCCGGATCGTCATCGTCCGCCGGGCCAGATCCACGGCGACCACCACCTGCTTCGCGGCGGGCACCAGGATCTCGCGATCGTCCCGTCTGACCGCGAACACATGGTGTGCGCCCGTCTCCCAGATCTCCGCCAACGTGCCGAGCACCGTCCCGGCCTCGTCCTGGACCGTCAGCCCGATCAGTTGAAATTCGTAGTAGTGGCCGTCCGGCAGGGGGGGCGCGTCGCCCTTCGGAATCTTGAGCAGGCCGCCCCGCCAGGTCGCCGCCTGCTCGGGCGAGGTGACAGCCTCCAGCCCCACCACGTAGGTTCCGGGTGCGCTCCTGTCCGCGCGCACCCGCTGCACCGCCGTGACCAAGGTGCGTCCCGGCGGCGCCTCGATCGTAACTCGTCGGAGACGCTCGAACCGCCCCGGTACGTCGCTGAGCGACCGGACCCGCACGTCCCCGCGCACCCCGAAGGGCTTGATGATCTGCCCGATAGCGATCAGCTCGGTCGAATCCCCCACTGCCATCCTTTCACTTTTCGCTTTTTACGTGCGCCGCGCGCATCTCCTCGAACTGCTTGAGGACTCCGGCCCGCTTCAGCACCGTCCGGACCGTGACCGTCGGCTGCGCGCCCTTCTTCAACCAGTCGAGTACCCGATCCGGCTTCAGCTCGGCGGCCGCCGGATTCTTCAGCGGGTCATAGGTGCCCAGCACTTCCAGATATCGCCCGTCCCGCGGCATCCGGGAATCCGCCGCTACCAACCGGTAAAAGGGCCGCTTGTGCCGGCCGGCCCGCGCCAAACGCAAACGCACTGCCACGTGAACCTCCTTCTTCAACGAAGCCGTCAGCTTTCAGCCATCAGCCTTCAGCTTCGGATTCCGGCCTGCGTGTCCCCCATCGAAGCTGACAGCTCAACGGCTGACGGCTGGCAGCTTGTCCTCCCTCACAATGACCGCAGAAGCTGCGCGAGGTGCCGGTTCGCCCCGCTCCCCGACAGGACCTTCACCATCTTCCGCGCAGCCAGGAACTGCTTGAGCATGCGATTCACCTCCTGCACGCTCGTCCCGCTGCCCCGTGCGATCCGCTTCTTCCGGCTCCCGTTGATGATCGTGTGGTCCCGGCGTTCCTTCGGGGTCATGGAATCGATGATCGCCGTGACCCGCTTGAGAGCCTTCTCGGGGACCTCCCCCTGCAACATCCCCTGAAGCTTCTGGCCGCCCGGCAGCATCCCGAGGATGTGCTCCATCGAGCCCACCAGGCTCACCTGCCCGAGCTGTTCGCGGAAGTCCTCCAGCGTCAGGCTCCGCGAGGCCAGCCGCTGCTGGAGCGCCTGTGTCTGCTCGCGCGAATAGGCCTCCTGCGCCTTCTCGATGAGCGAGAGGACATCGCCCATCCCCAGGATGCGCGAGGCCATGCGGTCCGGATGGAAAGGCTCCAGGGCGTCCAACTTCTCGCCGACGCCGAGGAACTTGACGGGCTTGCCAGTGGCGGCGCGGATGGACAGGACGGCCCCGCCCCGTGCGTCGCCCTCCACTTTCGTCAGGATCACTCCGGTAAGCCCGACCCGCTGCTCGAAGCGCTCCGCCATGGTGACAGCGTCCTGGCCGGTCATGGCGTCCGCCACCAGGAGCACCTCGTGCGGCTCGACTGCACGCTTGACCTCCGCCAGCTCCCCCATCAACTCATCGTCAATGTGGAGACGCCCCCCAGTGTCCAGGATCACCAGATCGTAGCCTTGGTCACGCCCCCGCGTGACCCCCTCGACACAGACGCGCACGACGTCCGCCCTGGTGGCACCGGGGCTCGCGGAGCGGTGCACCGGCACGTCGAGGGCCGCACCCAGGCTGGCGAGCTGGTCGCCCGCCGCTGGCCGGCGCGGATCGGCGGCCACCAGCAGCACCCGCTTGCCCTGGGTCTTAAACAGGCGCGCCAGCTTCCCGCAGGTCGTCGTCTTGCCGGCTCCCTGCAGGCCGACCATCATCACGATCGTCGGGGGGGCGGAGGCTAGGGCCAAGCGGGCCTGTTCCCGCCCCATCAAAGCACACAGCTCCTCCCAGACGATCTTCACGACCTGATGCCCGGGGGTCAGGCTCTGCAAGACCGCCTGGCCGACCGCCTTCTGGCGAACACGCTCGACGAACTCCTTGACGATCTTGAAATTGACGTCCGCCTCCAGCAGCGCCAAGCGAACATCCTTGAGCGCCTCCGCGATGTTCTGCTCGGTCAACACCCCGTGGCCGCGGAGCCGCTTGAGGATCCGTTCGAACTTCTCGTTCAAGGCGTCGAACATCGTCTGCTCACGACTGGAAGCGTGCCGGAGAATCCTGAGGAAAGAATGCGGGGGGCCTGCCCTGCGCGTCCGGGCCCCAGAGCCTGCCTGTGGAACTCAGCTCACGCTGTCGCCCGGGCCTCGATTCGGCCGGAAGCCTCAATGAGTTGGAAAAATCAGCAAAAAGACCACCGCGCAGTGTACAAAAGGCCGCGACCGAAAGTCAACGGTTCGTAGGGCGTCTCCGATGCGTGCGCCCCAACGATCGCCCGTACAAGAGTTGTCTGTCAGGCTCCTCCCCGCGCCCGCCGCCCGGCCGGTGACGCCCGGGGAACCGAGCCCCGTCCCCATCTCCTTGACTTCCCGGTTCCATTCCGCTATCGTGCCCCGCAATTTCCCCTAGCGCCGGGAACGGAAGAGACCCATGCGGAAGTCGCCGTGGATGTTGCTCCTGTTCGTCCTGCTCGGGGGGCTGCTGGGCGGGCTCCTCGGGGAAATCCTCAGGGCGATGGCGCCAGGCGGCACGATTCAAGCGATCTTCTCCGAAGCGGTCACGCCGGGGCTCAATCCGCCCGTGACCGTGGACCTCGTCCTCCTCAAGCTGACCGTCGGGTTCACGGTCAAGATGAACCTGCTGACCTTCCTGGGCATCTTCCTCGGCATCTATCTCTACAAGCAAGCGTAATTCGTCATCGGTCATTCGTCACTCGCAAAGCATCACGGGCTGCGCTTGACAAATGACGACGGGTGAGGAACGCATGCCGCGCGCTGACCGACGCCTCACGTCGCGGCTTCAAGCTGCCTGAGCTTCAGCGCGCGAATCCGGTCCCGCAGCTCCGCCGCCCGCTCGAACTCCAACCCCTTGGCCGCCGCCTTCATCTCCTCTTCCAGCTTCCGGATCGTTGGCTCCAGCGCCTCCGCCTCCCCGTAGCGGCCCCCCGGCTCGGCCGCCACCTCAAGCTGCACGTAGTCCAGCTCGGCGAGCTTGTACTCCAGCTCGGGAATCCCCTTTCTGATCCCCTCGGGCGTAATGCCGTGCGCCGCGTTGTACTCGGCCTGAATGACCCGGCGCCGGCGCGTCTCCTCGATCGCCAGCCGCATCGAGTCGGTCACGACGTCGCCGTAGAGGATCACGCGCCCCTCCACGTGCCGGGCCGCGCGGCCCGCCGTCTGGATCAACGACCGGTGCGACCGCAGGTAGCCCTCCTTGTCGGCGTCGAGAATGGCCACCAGGCTGACCTCCGGGATGTCCAGCCCTTCCCGCAGCAGGTTGATCCCCACCAGCACATCAAAGACCCCACGCCGCAGGTCGCGGACGATCTCCGCCCGCTCCAGCGTCTTGATGTCCGAGTGGAGGTACCGGACCCGGACGCCCAATTCATGGAAATACTCGGTCAGGTCCTCCGCCATCCGCTTCGTCAGGGTCGTCACCAGCACGCGATTCCCGCGCGCCGCCTCCTTCCGGACCTCGCCCAGCAGGTCGTCCACCTGCCCGCGCGCCGGCCGCACCTCGATCTCGGGGTCCATCAGACCCGTCGGGCGGATGATCTGCTCCACCACCTCGCCCCCCGCGTGCTCCAGCTCGTAGGGCCCCGGCGTCGCCGAGACATAGACCACTTGATTGAGGCACCG
>CAZTUO010000308.1:0-4007 GCA_964616355.1 uncultured Nitrospira sp. | reverse complement strand
GTCAGCGCCAGGGCGCCGGCGGCGAGGCCGTTGGTGGCCCAGAAGAACTCCCGCGTCAGCGGGCGCCGCACCGGCCCGCGGCGGCCCGCCTCGGCGACCTGCGCCGCCGCGCCGCCCCCTCCCTCCTCGGGCTCGCGCCACCCGGCCTCGCCGGTCAGATGGAACAGCAGGAGCGTCCAGACCGCGGCCAGCAGGTACAGCACGAAGACGGCCCCGTACCACAGCTCGACGGTGAGCGCGGCGCAGGCCAGGAGCTGGAGAAAGCTGATGGCGTGGAGATGCGTGTGGTCGGCGCGCTCCCGCAGCGTGAGCAGCTTGCTCACCATCAGGACGACCAGCAGGTGCACGCCGGCCGTGAGGAGGTCCCGTGAGATCCAGACGAGATCCACCACCAGCGCCGCGCAGGCCGCGAGCAGCAGCCGATCCCAGATCCGGCGGGACCATCGGAGCGGCCCCCAGGCCGGCATCCAGCCCGCGGCGCGCGCGGCGCGGAGCGCGAATGCGCCCACCCCGAGCGCGCTCAAGACCGGCGGAAGCTGGCCCGTCAGCAACAAACCCGTGAAGGCCGTGGCGCTCAAGAGCAGCGAGCTGAGGCGGAAGGCGACCTGGAGCGTCACAGCGCGTCTCCCGGCCGGACGATCCGGCCCACGCCGCGACAGGCCTGTTCGAGCCGCGGGTCCACCCAGGGCAGGATAAGGATCGCCAGCTCGCCCGAGGCGCCGCGCGCCCCGAGGTCGCGCCATCCCATCGGGAGCTCCTGACTCGGTCCCGCGACCGTCGGCTGGCACAGGGCTAGGGTCCGCAGAATTCGATGCAGGTGCGCCGGGCCGGCCCCAAAGGGCACCTCGTCCGATCCGGCCAGGAGCCGGAGGCTGTAGCCGCGCTCCTCGAACGAGGCGGCCAGCGAGGCCATAAGCGACACCGCGCGCTCGAACGCCGCGGCGACCGCGGCCGGTACCGACGGCTCCGCCGTCCCGCCCGCCGGCCACACCGTGGGCAGGGCGAGCGTCACGCGGCGCAGGTCCTCGAGCTCGGTCTCCCGGATCGTCAAGCGGGCCTGCCGCGCCGAGGTCTTCCAGTGGATCCGGCGGGAATCGTCGCCCGGCTCGTAGTCCCGCAGATTGGAGAGCCCCGACCCCGGCCCGCGCTGCGGGAGACTCTGCTCGTCCCCCGCGACCGCCAGCTCCCGAGCCAGCCGGTCGGGCAGCGGGACGATCTCCGGATAGACCACGATCTCCGTCGCCAGCGGCCGTGTCACCGCTTTCTGGAACAACCCGAACGGGAACCGCGTCTGCAGCCTCACCCCCTCGATCCGATAGAGCCCGCGCCGCGGGAACAGGATCGGGTAGGTCTGCAGCGAGAAGCCGCCCGGCGGGAGAGACGCCACGTGAATGCCCCGGTCCACGGCCACGCCGCCGACGACGTCCTGCACCTGGAGCGCAAAGGTCGGGAAGCGAGGTTTCTTATTCGCGACGGACAGCGAGGCCATCGCCGGACGGTTGGCGTAAACCTGCTCCGGCAGTCGCCGCCGCACCAGGAGGCCCCGCAGGCACCGCTCGGAGAGCAAGCCGGACACCACGATCAGGCTCAACATCATCGCCAACAACAGATAGAGGAGATTGTTCCCGGTATTGACCGCCGCGCCGCCTACGCCGAGCGTCAGCAGGACGAACCGCGAGCCCTCGGGGGTCAGGCGCACCGAGTAGGGGGCGAACCAGCGGAGAAACCGGCGAAGGCGATTCGGATTCATGGGCAAGTGACAAGCCGCAAGTGGGAAGCGGAAGAAGTGGCGTCCATACCGCTAGCCTCTCGCCCTTCGCCTCGGTTTCAGAGCGGCACCGGCACCGAGTCCACGATGTCCTGAATGACCTGCCCGGCCTCTTCGAAGCGCCGGCTGGACCCGCCCGGTCCGGAGCTGAGCAGCACGCGATGCGAGAGCACCACGGGCGCCAGTTCCTTCAGGTCATCCGGCAAGCAGTAGTCTCGCCCCCGGGCCAGCGCGAGCGCCTTCGCCGCGGTCTGGAGCGCGAGCGCACCGCGCGGGCTCACCCCCAGGGCGAGCAGCTCGCTCTGCCGGGTCTCGGCGACGATGGCGAGTAGGTACTGCTTGAGACTGTCCTCGAGGCGGACCCGCTCGGCCCGCTGTTGCAGGGCGAGGACCTCCGCCACGGAGGCGACCGGCTTCAGGTCGTCGGCCGGATGCAGCACCTGCTCGCGATCGAGGATCTTCTTCTCCTCGGCCGGATCGGGATAGCCGATCCGGATCCGCATGAGGAACCGGTCGAGTTGCGACTCGGGGAGCGGGAACGTGCCGTGATACTCCATGGGATTCTGGGTCGCCACGACCATGAACGGCGCCGGGAGCGGATAGGTGTGGCTGTCCACCGACACCTGCGCGTCGTTCATCGCCTCGAGCAGGCTGCTCTGGGTCTTGGGCGTCGTGCGGTTGATCTCGTCCGCCAGGACCACGTTCGCGAAGATGGGGCCCGGCTTGAACTCGAAGGCCTGGCGCTGCTGGTTGAAGATCGAGACGCCCAGGATGTCGGACGGCAGGAGGTCGCTCGTGAACTGGATGCGCCGGAACGAGCAATCGAGCGAGCGGGCCAGGCTGTGGGCCAGGGTCGTCTTCCCCACGCCCGGCACATCCTCGATCAGCAGATGCCCGCGGGCGAGGAGGCAGACGACTGCTCGCTCGACCACCTGGGTTTTGCCCTTGATGACGCGCTCGATGTTCGCCTGAATCGCGCGAATCTTGGCAGTGGCATCCATAGAGGCTTGGCCCCTTCACGCAACGGGACGACGGGCTGAGCTTAACAGAGGGGTCCCAGAGCGTCAATTTACAGGGGGCTTTCACGCCCCTCGCTTCAACGGGGGAGGGTAGAGCGGGGCACGCGCGCGGGGTGCGGATCAGAGGGCTCGGCCCGAAGGAGAGCACGCCTTCCGCCGCCCGATCACTCCGGCACCAGCACGACGAACCAGGGCGGCGGCTCCGCGGTCATGTCCTTGAACAGGCGCGCGGTGGAGCTGGCCGGCACGCCCTCAAACACTGCGCCGCGGCGGATCTGGACGAAGCGAAAGCGAACGGGCGGCCCCGGCTCCCCGCTCGCGCTCGGCAGGCGGGGCAGCGCCGCACGCAGCGGCGCGATCTCCGACAGCGCCACTGCCTCGCCGACCCGGAGCGCGGATAAGCGGGCGTGGACCTCGCCGAAGATCTCGCGCAGCGTGCCCGGCTCAAAGACGACATCGGCCGGCCGGTAGCGGTCGTCGGCGAGCAACTGGGCGAGCAGCTCCCAGAACACCTCCGCATCCACCGCGGCCAGGACGCCGAGCTGCCCGCGTTGGGCCACCAGCTCCAGCAGGGCGAGCGGCCCGCGAATCTCGAACTTCCAGGGGGGAAACAGGAGCGCCTTCCCCCCATGGCGCACCTCGAGCGCCGGCTCGCCGGCCTCGCGCACCAGCCGGAACTCCCCCTTGGTTTCGCGCAGGCGGCGCTCGATCACCGCGCGGGACAGGCGCGTCGGCTCGAAGGCGCAGGCGGGCGTCGGCGGCGCATAACAGGCGGCGATCGTGTACCGCGGCCGGAGGCCTCTGAGCCGCCCCAGTGCGAACATGTCCTGCCCGCCCCAGAACCGGAAGTGAAGGCCTGGGGTCGGGTAATACCTCAGCCGATCCAGTCGCGCCCGGTCCGCGTGCAGCCGCCCGCCCAGCTTCGAGTCCGGATGCAGCCGGTCTACACAGTGGAGCGTCAGCTCCTTGGACCGGGCCGCCAGCCGCGGCACGTACTGGTCGGCCAGCTCGGCGGCGAACGAGAGATCGCCCGCGCCAAGATCGAGCACCGACGGCTCATCCACATCGAGCAGGAGGTCGAAGGGATTGGCGGCGCGGCGGACGCGGTCTTCGAGCTGCGCCGGCGCGAGCGAGGAGCCGGACACCGGGCCGGCTGGCGCGGCGAGCAGCCCGAACAGCAGGCAGAGGGCACGGACGGCCTTGGTGGCGGGCAGGCCGGT
>CAZTUO010000307.1:0-4028 GCA_964616355.1 uncultured Nitrospira sp. | reverse complement strand
GGACGACAAGATCCAGAAGTACCTGGAGATGCCCAACCTGGAGATGGAGGTCCAGCTCTGCGGGGACGACGAGTATTTCGCCGAGGGCGTCCAGGTCGCCCTCCAGCAGGGGAGCAAGACCATCCGGCCGGTGGACGTGAGCCAGGCCGAGCGCGGCCGCAAGAACGAGGGGCAGGGGCCCGCCTACCGGTCGCGGTTCACGGCCCGGTTCGCCTACGACAGCTTCGATCCCAACGCCAAGACCAAGGTCGTGATCTTCTTCCCGGACGGAAAGCAAGAGGAGTTCGAGGCGGACTTCTCGAAGGTCAAATGAGCGAACAGGGAGCCGCTCATGGCGCGCGCCAGAGCGTCCCCGCCGCTGGTGGCTACGAGCCGTTCGCTTCTTGCTCTCGCAAACGGAGCGTGTAGAGATAGTGGTACAGCCCGCGCCGCTCCATGAGCGCGGCGTGCGTGCCTTCCTCGACGATCCGCCCCTTGTTCAGGACCAGGATCCGGTCGGCCCCTTGCACGGTCGTGAGCCGGTGCGCGACGACGAAAGTGGTCCGGCCCGCCATCAGCCGGTCCAGCGCCTCCTGGACCAGCCGCTCCGACTCCGAGTCCAGCGCCGAGGTCGCCTCGTCCAGGATCAGCAGCCGCGGGTTCTTGAGCACCGCGCGCGCGATCGCGAGCCGCTGGCGCTGGCCGCCCGAGAGGTTCACGCCCTTCTCGCCCACGACGGTCCGATACCCGTCCGGGAGCGCCGCGATGAACTCGTGTGCGTTGGCCGCCCGGCTGGCGGCGATGATCTCCTCTTCCGGGGCATCTTCCCGCCCGTAGCGGATATTGTCGAGGATCGTGCCGCCGAACAGGACCGTCTCCTGCGGCACGAGCGCGATCTGGCGGTAGAGGCTCTCGATCCGGACTGCCCGCAGGTCGTAGCCGTCCAGGGTGATCCGGCCTGCGGTCGGATCGTAGAACCGGTGCAGCAGGTTGATCAGGGTGGTCTTCCCGGCGCCGGTCGGCCCGACGATTGCCACGACCTCGCCGGGCTTGGCCTCGAAGGAGACCCCGGCGAGCACCGGCTGGCGCGGGTCGTAGGCGAAACTGACGTCCTCGACCCGGACATGACCCGCGAGGGGCGGCAGCTCGATCGCGTCCGGGCGATCGCCGATCTCCGGCTCGGTGTCGAGGATCTCAAAGACGCGCGCCATGGCGCCCTGCGCTTCCTTGACCTGGGCGAAGACCCGGGCGGCGGAGCCGAAGGGGCCGATCAGGATGCCCGCGAAGAGGACGAAGGCGAAGAGGTCCCCCGGCGAGACCGTGCCCTCGATCACCTGCGTGCCGCCGTACCAGACGACGGCGCCCGCGGCGGCGAAGGTCACGACCGAGACCCCCGCCCCGGGAGCTCCGTGGATGCCGGTGCGAAGAGGGCCAGGACGGCGGCCCGCCGGAGCGTGATCACGAGCGCGCGCTCGACTTGGCCGGCGAACCGGGCCACTTCCCGGCGGGTCTGGACGAAGGACTTGACGACCCGGATCCCGGACAGCACCTCCTCGGCGAGCGTCGTCAGCGCCGCCTGCTGGTCCTGGATGTTGGTCGAGAGGGCGCGGAGCCGCCGCCCGAACAGCCGCGCCACGAGCACGAGGAGCGGGAGCAGCAGCAGGATCAGCAGGCAGAGCCGCCAGTTCATCACGAACAGGAAGGCCACACCGCCCGCGAAGGTGACGAGCTGCTTGGCCGAGTCGATCGGGGTCTCGGTCAGCGTGGCCTGGATGACGCCCACGTCGTTCATCAGCCGGGAGAGGAGCTCCCCGGTCCGACGCCGGGCGAAGAAGCTCACCGAGAGCCGCTGCAGGTGGGCGAACAGGTGCGTCCGGAAGTCCGCCAGGATCCGCTGCGAGACCCGCGCGGTCAGGTAGCTGTGGCCCATCGAGAGGAGGCCCTGCAGGAGGACCAGCGCGAGGAACAGGCCGAGCGCCGCGGTCATGCCCGCCTGGTCGTGCTGGACGGTGATTACATCCCAGAGGCGGCCCGCCAGACGCAGGAGCGCAAGGTTGACGACGGCGACGCCGGCGACGAGCAGCGCGGCGCCGACCATCTGCGGCAGGTAGGGTTTCAGGAAGGGCGCGAAGCGCGAGTAGTACGACACGAGGCCGAGTCGTTAGTTTTGAGTGTTCAGTGTTGACGCGAACTCAACATTCAAAACGCACAACTCAAAACTGACTCGCTCACAGTTGCGTGATGGATTCGATCAGATTCTTGTTGACCGACACGAAATCGGCGTGCTCCTTGTCGTTGACGGTCACGTCGGTCAGGTTGATGAACAGGCGCTGCTCTTCGTTCAGCACGTCGGAGACGCGGTTCCGCATCGGCGGGATGACGAAATCGCCGACGTAGGTGTTGTTCAGCGTTCGGACTCGAATCCGTGCCTTTTTGCCTTCGGGCACGCCGCTCCCTCCTCCCCGGGGCCGCGCTATCGGAGCCTAGGTCCGGCGCCGCAGGAACTTCATGCGTCTGCGTAGTTTCTTGTGCTTATGCTTCCGCATTTTCTTGCGGCGCTTCTTCAACACGCTGGACATGCCCAGGCTCCTACGATGGGGGCAGTGTAGAGGGTTCTTCGCGTAATTGCAAGCGAACCGGCGACTCGCCGCGCGCCCCCGCGAGGCGGTGGTTACGTATCACAACGGCGCGCGGGGTGTCAAGAACCGCACGGAGCGGCGCGGCTTGACGCTCCCCGCGCGGCCTTCCTATACTCTCGCATGCTGTCGGATCGCCTCGGAGCCGGGGCCGCTGTCCTCTGTGCGCTGCTGGGCGCGCTCGGCGCCGTGGCGGCCTGCTCCCAGAAGGAGATCCGCTATCCCGCCGACCACGCCCGCTACCAGCGGATTGACGCTGCGGTGGAGGCCCTCCGCAAGGCCTACGTCGAGAAGGACCGGAGCGCCCTGCATCGGCTGATCCTGCCGGTGGAGGCGCTCGACCGGACCGGGGTGGACATCGAGCGGGACTTCGAGCAGTTCGAGGAGATCAGCCTGGACCTCTCCATCGAGCGGATCGTCATCGAGGGCGAGACGATCCAGGTGTTCGTCCACTGGCAAGGGAACTGGAAGCGAAAGGCCACGGATCCCGGCATCCGCGAGCGCGGGCACGGCGTCCTGCGCTGGGTCGGGGTCCAGTCCATCCTGCTCAAGGGGGTGGACGGCGACCTCTTTTTCGGGATGGCCACGCGGCATCCCGCGGGTGAGGCTAAGCCGGACGGATAAGCGCGCGCGATGCGACGGACGAGCGCAACGGGCCAGGCGGGGTTGCCCGAGACGGATTTCCTCGTGATCGGGAGCGGGGTCGCGGGGCTGCGGGCCGCGATCGAGCTGAGCCGCCACGGGCGCGTCCTCATCCTCACCAAAGGGCATCCGCTCGAGAGCAGCTCGATCTACGCGCAGGGCGGCGTCGCCGTCGCGCTCAGCGAGGAGGACGACGTCGCGATCCACCTAACCGACACCCTCAAGGCGGGCCACGGTCTCTGCCGACGCGAGGCTGTCCGGGTGCTGGTCGAGGAAGGGCCGGACCGGATTCAGGAGCTGATCGGCTGGGGTGCGCGGTTCGACAAAGTCGGAGAGAAGTTCGCCTTCGCGCGCGAGGCCGCGCACAGCCGCAGCCGCATCCTGCGTGCGCGGGGCGACGCCACCGGCAACGAGATCGTCCGCGTGCTCATGGGGCAGGCCCGGCAGCAGCAACGCATCGCCTGGCTAGACCACCACTTCACGGTGGACCTCGCGGTGGTGGACGGCGTCTGCCGGGGCGCGGTGGTCCTGGAGGAGGAGAGTGGGGCGCGGGCGGTCGTGCCGGCTGCCGCGGTCCTGCTGGCGACCGGCGGGGCCGGGCAGGTCTATGCCCGGACGACCAATCCGCCCAGCGCGACCGGCGACGGGATGGCGATGGCGTGGCGCGCCGGGGCCGTGCTCGAGGACATGGAATTCGTCCAGTTCCACCCGACGGCGCTGTACCTGCCTTCCGGCCCGCCCTTCTTGCTCTCGGAGGCCATCCGCGGCGAA
>CAZTUO010000306.1:0-4033 GCA_964616355.1 uncultured Nitrospira sp. | reverse complement strand
AGAGGACATTCCTACTTTGGCAGAAGCGGACATTATCATTTGGGATTACAGCAAGAATTCCTGGCATCCGCTGCTGCCGGTGGAAGACCGAGCCGGAACTTGACCCAGACCTCACTCAGTCGGCACAGGCAGCCGCCCCCCTTGGCAGCGGACGGGTCTGCTCCATGACAGCGGCGGCGCGCTGGGCGTCCTGAGGTGATTCCCCCAGCACCACTTCTAGCAGGATCGCCACTTCCGCCGGGGTGATGCGATGGATGGGTGCGAGGTGCCGCTTGTGCGTTACCGCCCGCTCCTCCGCCGTCTCCGGCTCGTAGTAACCGAGGATCTCCGCATCCCTGTCGGCCTGTTTCAGCCGGGCAAGCCACTGCTCGGCCGCCTGGCGCCGGTCCTTGACCGCCGCCAGCTCGAGCTTGGTCCAAATCGCCCACCCGACGAACACCGCCCAAGTCTCGTTCACCGCCTCCCAGCTCTCGCGTTCCGTCAGCAGGCGGGTCTCGGTCGCCGTCTTCCGCTGATGGACCGGTGTGATCTCGACGAACTGATACCGGCACTCTTGCACCTTCTTCTCGAAGGCCAGCAGCCGCGCGGCGCCGGGATCGGTCTCGGCGACATCCGGGTTGGAGTGGATAAAATCCATGTAGGCGTGGAACAGCTCGTGATAAAGCGTCTTCAGATCGTTGTGGGTCAGCTTCGCGAGCGGCCAGAGGACGCGTCCCGCCCGGTTGAAGGACAGGCTGCGGTTGAGCAGCATCCGATGCTCGTCGGGGTGGTATTCCGCCGCGAAGGTTCGCAGGTCGCTGAACTCGAACTTAACGAACCCAGGCGGTATCAGATGCAGGAACCCCGTCGGCAGCCCCAACTCGGCCGCCTGGGCGATCAGGGCCGTCCAGGGGCTCCTGGCCAGCGCAGAGGGCTCGGAACCCGTCGCTGGCGCAGCAGAGGTCCGCTCCGCCTGGGCCAGCGAGGCAAGCAGCGCCAGCGCGCAGAGCGCCGCCCCCCGGGTCGCCGCGCGACGGAGGCGGCCCGGGGCGCGGCCGGATTGGCGCTCACCCCCAGCCATCATGCGAATCCTCTTCGACCAGCGCCCAGTTCTCCAGGAGCAACGGATCCAGCCCATCCAGGAACCGCGTGGGCTTGGACAGGACGGCTCCCGTGCTCTTGTCGTAAATATTGATGGGATAGGTCAGGTAGAGCTGCTGCTTGGCCCTAGTCACGGCCACGTAGAAGAGACGGCGCTCCTCTTCCAAGTCCTCTTCAGACATGAAGGAATAGGCCGAGGGGAACCGCCCGTCCACGATCCAGATCACGAAGACGCACTGCCACTCCAGCCCCTTCGCCGAATGGATGGTGGAGAGCACCAGCCGCTCGTCGTCCCGTTCCGGCGCCACAACGTCGGCGATGCTCTCGTCGGGCGGCTCCAGGGCGAGATCAGCGAGGAACTCCGCGAGACGGTGATACCGCTCGGCCATCGCGTACAGGTGCTCGAGATCCCTCATCCGCTTCGGGTAGTCGTCATACTGCTGCTTCAAGATGGGCAGGTAATACTCGTAGACCCGGTTCACCTGCTCCGCCGGTCCCAGGTCCTCCGCGGCAGCCGCCTCCTCCAGCATGCGGGCTAGGTCCTGCAGCTTGCCGGAGACACGCCCGCCCATCGCACGGAGCGCGTCCGCTGGCCGCCCAGCTTTCGCCACGGCAGCGATCAGCTCTCTCGCCTTCTTGGAGCCGATCCCCTCGATGAGCAGGAGCAGCCGGTTCCAGCTCACAGCGTCCAGGGGGTTCTCGAGGACCCGCAGGTGCGCGAGCAGGTCCTTGACGTGGGCGGTCTCGATGAACTTGAAGCCGCCCCGCTTCACGAAGGGCAGGTCCCGCCGGGAGAGCTCGATCTCCAGGTCGAAGGAGTGGAAGCTGGACCGGAACAGAACGGCGATCTCCCCGAGCGGCACGCCTTCCTCCCGCAGCTCGAGGATCTTTTGGGCGACGAACCGTGACTGCGCGTTCTCCCCGCCTGCCTGCACGAGAACCGGGCGCGGCCCGTCCACCTTGCGCGTGAAGAGGTGCTTGGTGTACTTCTCGGCCGCGCCCGCGATGATCTCATTCGCCAGGTTCAGGATCGGCTGCGTGCTCCGGTAGTTCTCCTCCAGCTTGTAGACCACCGCGCCGGGAAACAGTTTGGGGAACTCCATGATGTTCCGGAACGTGGCGCCGCGGAAGCGATAGATGGACTGGCTGTCGTCGCCCACGACCATCACGTTGTCGTGAGTCGCGGCCAGCTTGCGGACCAGGTCCGCCTGCAGGCGGTTGGTATCCTGGTACTCGTCCACGAGGATATAGCGGTAGCTGGAAGCGATGGCGGTGCGGGCCGACTCGTCCTGCTCCAGCAGCGCTCGGAGCTTGACGAGCAGGTCGTCGTAGTCGAGCAGATGCCGCTCCCGCTTGGCCGTCTCGTACGCAGCCCGAAGCCGCCCCAGGTCGTCGAGGTGCTCGGCGAAGTGCGGAAACTCCTCCAGCACGATGTCCTCCAGGCTCTGGAGCGTATTGTCGCTCTTGCTGAAGATCTCGGCGATCGTGCCCTTGCGCGGGAACCGCTTCTCTTTCTCGCCCATCCCGAGCTGGCCACGGAGGAGGTTGATCAAGTCCTCCGCATCGCCGCGGTCCAGGATCGTAAAGCCCGGCTCTAAGCCAACCGGCCGGCCGTACCGCCGCAAGAGCACGTTCGCGACCGAATGAAAGGTGCCCCCGAACACCCGTTCGCTCCGCGATCCGATCAGCAGCCCGGCGCGCTTCAGCATCTCTTGCGCCGCCTTGCGCGTAAAGGTGAGCAGCAGGATCTGGCTCGGCTCCACGCCCCGGTCTATCAGATAGGCCACCCGGTAAATCAGTGTCCGTGTCTTGCCGCTCCCGGCCCCCGCAATCACGAGCGCCGGCCCGTCGCCAGCGGTCACGGCCGCGAGCTGCTGCCGGTTCAGCGCCTGCGCGTAGTCAATGGACAGCCGGGCCGGCGCCGTCTCGGCCACCGGCCGCCGGAGCACGTAGGGTTTGCTCTGCCGCTCCATGCCTCCCCTTTCAACACGCCCCACGTCCGATCCCCAAGAAGCCGGGCGGAGGGGGCACCAGCACGGTCAGGCACATCGGTTCACCGGTTCTCTTCCTCCAGCCTCTTGCGGGCCGCAGCCGCGTCCCGCACGTGCCCCACCGCTTCCAGGGACCGCGCCTTCGGCGCGATCCGCTCAGCCGTCCGGTGGGCCCGCTCTGCCTTGTCGAACTGGTTGCGCAACTCGTAGGCCACGCCGAGGTTACAGAAGGCCGCGCTGTTCTGCGGGCTTCGCGCTACCACCGCCTCCCATGGCGCGATCGCGTCCTCTGGCCGGTTCGCCTTCCTTGATCAGCTCGTTCCCCTGCCGCACGCCGGGATCGCCGAACCACCCGTCGGTCTCAAAGCCTGTTCGACCTTGACCGGATGCGGCACCAGCTCCGCCGCGAGCTTTCTGCCCACTGGCGCGACCAGCGTCGGCATCACCGCCCGCCCGCGGCGGACCCTTGGCGCGCCGCCAGGATCTCTCCCGTATCCGTCTTGATCACCCGAGAGGAGATCGGCAGCGTCCCCTGCGCCGGGTCACAAGCGGCGCAGGACGGGCCGGGCGCGAAGGGCAAGGCGTCACAAGGCTCCCCCCGCGGCTCACCAGAGCCGCGCGTGAGAGATAGCACAGGGCTTTCCCGGTTGCAATGGCTCCGATGCCCTGCTGGCACCGTGTGCCCGGGCCCCATCCCCTCCCCCATGGACCGATGAGGAGGCAGGAGCTACCCACGAGGGGTAGGTTGGACGGTGGGACGGACTTGTATATAATGTGGCGTTGCGCGAGGGATTCCATGACCGACACGAACGGCGGATACGCGACGAGGCTGCGGGAGCTCGCCTCCCTCCTAGTGGCCGTGGCGGGCGAGTCCGTCACGGTGGTCAAGAAGAGCGCGCCGGAAGCCGCGCTCAAGCTCAAGAAGCGGGCCGAGTGGGAGCTCTACCTGGAGTTCCTCAAGG
>CAZTUO010000305.1:2912-4044 GCA_964616355.1 uncultured Nitrospira sp. | reverse complement strand
GGGCGCCAGCCGCCCGACTACTCGCGTTCGACCGCCGACGACGTGGTGCTCGTGCTCCCCGGCGGCCCCGCGAACCTGGCCATGGCCCGGTACGTCGCTGAGCAGGCGAGGCCACCCAGGGCCCGCTGGTCCTGGAGGACCTCCTTGTCGTGAACGCCCTGCTCCGGGAGCGGGAGATCACCACGGCGGGGGCAGCGGAGATCCTCCAGCGGTGCGAGTCAGAGGCCCGTGCCGTTCTCAACCGCCTGGTCGACCGCGGCGTCCTCCAAGCTCGAGGCCAAACCCGGGGTCGGAGCTATCACCTGTCGGCGGGGGCGTACCGGGCCCTCGGGCAGGGCGCCGGCTACGTGCGGGCCCGGGGGTTCGAGCCCGTCCAACAGGAGCAGATGGTCCTCGCCCACGTGGAGGCACACGGGCGGATCACCCGACGCGAGGCCGCGGAGCTGTGCCAGATCACGCCGCGCCAGGCCACGGCGCTCCTCAAGAAGCTGGCAAGCCGTGGCGAGCTCATCCTCCGGGGAGCGCGTCGAGGAGCCCACTATGAACGTCCGCCATAAGAAATGAACATGTTCAAAGTGCAAATGGAGTCTGTCCATAACTTTGGCCAGTCCCCCAAGGGCGATACCGAGGATCGGACACCATGACCGAACGGAAGAAGCTGATCGAGGTGGCGCTCCCGCTCGAGGCCATCAACCGGGAGTCGGCGCGGGAGAGGGCCGTCCTGTTCAGCTCGACCGTGGACGAACCGTCCTCGCGGTCGGAGGAATCTCCGACCCAGGAGGTCCGGGACGCTGAGCGCGAACGCCTGTCCCGGTCGAAGGAGCCTCGGACCGGAGGGATCTACTTCGTCGAGGTGAAGGGTCGCATCAAGGGCGCCGATGCCGTGAGATCCTCACCGTGCTCAACAAGCCGGATCAGTTCATCCTGGCGCTCGTCGAGGTCGGACAGGACGACTCAACCGAGGTCCGCATATCTGCGCCGTCCCTTCGCCGGGACGAAGGATGCCTACCTCGGCGTGACCAGCGTGAACTTCGACTGGGATACCTGCTTCGCTCTGGGGGTCACAGCGACATGGCCATCACGCCAGCGCTCGTAGCCACGCTCGCCGATCGGGGTAGCTCCGATGCGTATT
>CAZTUO010000305.1:0-2902 GCA_964616355.1 uncultured Nitrospira sp. | reverse complement strand
GGTTCAGATCCACAACTACAGGAGCATCCGGGATCTTCGTTTCCGGGTGGAGCCCCTGATGGTATTCATCGGCCCCAACAACCACGGGAAGTCCAACATCTTGCGCGCGATCGAATTCCACCTCACTCCGTCGGCCAAAGCCGACCCACGGGATCTGTTCATCGCCAGGGAGGAGGGAGACGACGAGCTGTGGGTCGAGCTCTGGTTCGCCGATCTCACTGAGCAAGAGCGCAACACCTTCAAGAAGTACGTGCTCTCGGACGGACGGGTTAGGGTGCGGAAATCGGCGAGGCTCTCCGCGTCCGGCGTCGAGGTTTCTTACTCTGGATACGTGGAGAAACCCGACGAGTGGTGGCTGAGGGATGACGCGTGGGGGCGCCTGAACACCAAGGAGCTCATCGAACGCGAGGCGCGGGCGGTTCCTCAACTCCAGCGGCTGCTCGGACAGTCCGGTCGCATCACGAGGTCCACCATCACCGCGTTCCAAGAGAGCTATATCAACGACCATCGTCAAGAGCTGAGCTTCGAGCTCCGGCTGGAGACGGGTCCTTTCATGGGGCGGAAGAACGTCGCGGCCGGTCTGCTCCCTGACTTCTACCTGGTTCCAGCGGTTCGGGACCTGGGCGATGAGACGCGCATCGCCTCTACTACGACCTTCGGGCGGCTCGTAAGCCGCACCGTAGGAGAGATGCTGTCCGACGAAGCTGTTCTCTCTGAGCTCCAACAGCAGATCGACCAGGCGATCGCGAAAGTAGAATCCTCTGATGATCGGCAGCCGGGTGTCGCGGACGTGGCGCGCGCCATCGAAGAGGAGCTGCGCTGGTGGGATGTGAAGGCTCACTTGCGGATTGAGCGACCGGCGGTTCGGGATCTTATCGAGAGCGGCGTCCGCCTGGATCTGGACGACGGATTCCCCACCCCCGCCGCGGAGAAGGGGCATGGCCTCCAGCGCGCCACGATCTTCGCCCTCCTGCGGGCGTGGGCGAACGCGCTGCGGCGTACGGGGGCGTCGGACGATGAGAGGATCTCGCCGAGGAAGGCATCCCAGTCTGCGATCTTTGCCATCGAGGAGCCGGAGCTCTTCCTCCACCCGCACGCGCAGCGGCAGCTGGCTCGTGCACTCGAGGAGATCGCCGACTCCCCTCAGCATCAGGTCTTCGTCTGCACGCACAGCCCGCACTTCATCTCGCTTGACCGGTACCGTTCGCTGGCCGTCGTTACGAAGCCAGACCCTGCCAAGGGCACGACTGTGCGTCAATGCATGGAGGATCTCTTCGCGGGAAGTGAGGGCGATCGGAAGGATCGCTTCCAGATGGCAGGGTGGATCAATCCTGACCGGGGAGAGATGTTCTTCGCGACCAAGGTGATCCTGGTGGAGGGCGCAACCGAGAAGACGGCGATTCCGTACATCGCTAACCGTCTCGGATGCCTCGATCCCAAGGTTTCGGTCATCGACTGCGGAAGCAAGTTCAATCTCCGCCTCTACATCAGGCTTTGCGAAGCCTTCTGCATCCCCTACGCCGTCGTCTTCGACGAAGATCCTCTCCCGGACGCAATGCCTTCACACTGGGACAATAACAAGAGGAAGGCCCGGCAGCGCGCGTTCACTGAGAACGAACGGATCAAGAACGCCATCGATAAGACGCGGAAACTTGGGACTGCCATCATGATCCGCCCGGATTTCGGTAGCGCGCTGGGCGTTTCGCGGAGCGCAGAGGAGAAGAAAGGCAAGCCTCTCGCGACGCTCGATTACCTTGAGCAGCTGAGTACGGACGGGATACCAGAAACGATTCGAAATGCGATATCCAGTGCGTACAAGATAGAGGGAGATTCACGAGCGTGAGCAAGGCCGACCGCAAGAAGCTCATCGAGGTGGCGCTGCCACTCGACGCCATCAACGAGGAGGGTGAGCGGGACAAGAGCCTGAACCGCGGTCACCCGAAGGCGCTCCACTGGTGGTGGGCCCGCCGGCCGCTGGCGGTGGCGCGGGCCGTGGTGTTCGCGCAGCTCGTCGATGACCCGTCGGCTCACCTAGATCGCTTCCCAACGATCGAGGACCAGGAACGGGAGCGCTTCCGGCTGTTCAACCTCCTGAGAGAGGTCGTGCGGTGGGAAAACTCTGGGAACGAGGCCTTGATGGAGAAGGCCTACGCGGAGGTCGCTGCGTGCTTCGATGGGGAGCCGCCCGTCGTGGCGGACCCGTTCTGCGGTGGGGGAACGATCCCGATCGAGGCTCGGCGTCTCGGCCTTCGTACGGCCGCCTCCGATCTGAACCCAGTGGCCGTGCTGATCGCGAAGGCCATGATCGAGCTGCCGGTGCCGTTCGAGGGCCACCCGCCCGTTCACAGTGGTAAGCACTCAGGGCGGCTTGTTGCGGCAGCCTGGAAGGGGTACGAGGGACTGGCGGCGGACGTTGAGCACTACGGCGCTCGACTGATCGAGCTCGCCCGCGAGCGTGTGGGGCACCTGTTCACTGACCCTGCCGAACTGGTGCATGACGGCGAGACGCCGCTGGCATGGATCTGGGCGCGAACAGTCACCTGTCCTAACCCGAGTTGCCAGGGCGTCCTGCCACTCGTGAACAGTTGGTGGCTGTCTCGACCGAACAAACCAACGAAGAGCCGGAAGAAGACCTACCTACTGCCGCGGAAGCGCCACCGCGGAAACTGGGTTACGTTCGGTCTCGCCAACGAGGGCGATCCGCCTGCCGGCACCGTCATGGGCGACGATGTCGTCTGTCCGATATGCGGAGGCCGGACGAACGTGGACTACGTCAAGCAGGAGGGCCTCGCCGGTCGGATGGGCGTCCAGCTCCTTGCCGTAGTGGTTGAGGGAACCGGCGGTCGGCGCTACGAACCCGCTGACACCGGACCTGAAGACTTGGAGTACCGGGTCGTAGAGG
>CAZTUO010000304.1:0-4047 GCA_964616355.1 uncultured Nitrospira sp. | reverse complement strand
CGGGCAGAGAGGCCGCCGCCAGCCCCAGCATCACCCGGACTGCGAGGGCGGCGAGCATGCTCAGACCCTCACCCTCCTCTCACGGGGCGGCGGGCTGGGCTGCCCCGGGACAGGGCTCATGGCGGTACGTATAGGTATTCAGCACCCCGTAATGGTCGGAGCCGGGCAGGCCGCCCGGCGTGGTCTCGAGGCCGAACAGCTCCTGGGTGAGACACCGGGTCGGCATGAGGGACAGGCTGAACAGGAAATCAATCCGCCGCGGCCGACGCACGTCCGCGAGGTAGGCGGCCTTGACCGCCGCCTGCTCGTCGGCCGGCAGGTCCGCGATCGCCCGCTTGACCTCGTCGGGCACCACGTTGACGTCGTCCTGGGTCAGCAGGTCGTATCTCGAATCGTAGAAGGCGATCTCCCCCTTGTGGACGGCTTGCAGGTAGGTGTCCCGGAGCCCCAGCCGGATCAGCTCGCGGTATTCGGGATCGCTGGGCTCGAAGTTGAAGTCGCCTCCCAGCAGCAATCCCGCGTAGGCCCGGCGGCGTCTCGCCGATGCAGCCGGGGCCGAGCCACCCGAGCAACAGGAGCATGCTCGCGCCAGGGCGGCGCAACCGGATCGCGCTCAGGAGCACCGGGACCTCGGGGATGATCAGGAACGTCCGAACGGCCGATAGCGGACGGGCGGAGGGGGATCATAGGGAAAGTTCCCGGCGAACGCAACGGCTTACCGGCAGCGATCACCACCTGCCCGGCGCGGCGCGCGCAAGTGCCGTCCGAGGCTGAGCGGAAGGGCGCCACGCCCGCCGGCTCCGCGGCTCGACTCACGGTCGAGCTTGCGGACCCCTTGTCCCAATCGGTTTGGGAACAGTCTGCGGGTTTCTCTCGTCATTTCAGCCAGTTCACGTGGATCCTCGGAGTTGGGCTTGACAGCGCCTGTCCATCTGGCGCCACCGCGGGTTTGACCTCGGCCCCCCTAAGAGCGTAAAATGGCGCAACTCTGCGGTCTGTTGGGGCTCTCGACACTGGGTGCCTCCAACCCTGAGCTGACTTTCCTGCGGTTGCGCGGTCTTCGTTCAGGCTGTTTCAGGTTCGTGGAACGGCTGCCGGGGACAGGGGCCTGGAGGGCCGGCTTGCGGGGGAGAGGCAGGACTGCGGGTGGGGTCTTGCGCTGGAGTGTGAGCCGTAAGGGCCGGCGGGCTTCCCGACGCTGGTCGTTGGAATGTCCTGAAGGAGGCGCGCATGGCTGGGCATGCAGGGAAGCAGTCCCTTAAGAAGAACCCAAAGTCGAAGCTGAAGGCGCGGGGCCTCGTGATCCCGCTGACAGCGTCGTCGAAAGACAAGCCGGTAGTGCCGATCGAGGAGATCCGCCGGCAAGGGCTCATGCTCGCCTGGCAAGGAATCGGGGAGGGAACGCGAGCGCGCACCCTCGTGCCAGCGGCGCCGGTGACGCGGGCGCCGGTCAGCCCGAAATCCGGTTCCGGGGGGCGGGCCCGGTCTGCGCGCTAGCCGGGACCGCCGCAGCGAAGCAGGGATTGCCCGGCCAGCGTGATCAGATAGTCGGATCGGGCGCCCCGGTGGATCATCAGGACGTTCCGCCGGGTCAGGTCGTCCACCGCCAAGAAGACCTGATTCCACGAATAGGCCGGCAGGGCCCGGATCAGCTCGTCCAGGGTGCAGGGCGCCTGGCGCTCAATCTCCCGCAGAACCTCCGACGCGATCACGACCGCCTCGTCCATCGTGTTCTCCTTGCAGGCGTGCCCTCCTGGGGGGTGTCCGTGCCGGGTTCCCCAGGGGCTCGTTGTTAGCCGGCCATGGGCCTTGCGCCATTCCCGACGCAGACCGGCGTCGCCCGCTCCATTCCATGACGGTCGGCTCGGTCCAGTTCCTCGAGCTGGGGCATGGTCAAGCGGCCGCTGAAGAGCACTCCCTCCTGCATTGAGAGCAGCGGCGCGGTGACCGATCCGACCAGACAGGCCGGGGCTTGGAGGACGACCTTCTCGCTCGCCGTGACGTCCCCGCTGATCTTGCCGCGGCTGATGACCGTGCCGGCGATGATCTGGGCCGTGATCACCGCGTCCTCTCCGACGATGAGCGCGCCGCTCGTTTGAATTTCCCCTTCGACGTGCCCGTCAATCCGGACCGCCCCCTCGTACCGGATGGAGCCCTTGAACGCGACCCCCTTTCCGACGAAGGCGATCACCTGGTCGCCGATGGCGCGGTCGGGCGATAAGCCGGAGGCCTCGAACGCTCGCCGCTCCGCCGTCCTCGTGTCCATGACCGCACTGGCTTGCTGCCCGTTGCCATTTCGCATGGGAGCCTCCCTAGAGTTCGCCGTGCACGCTGGTTCCGAATGTATAGGCACAAACCGTGCCCGCCAGGCGCGTATCGGGGCAGCTTGGGGGAAGGGTTACAACAGGTTGGAATTGTTGACTTGGTGCCGGCTGCGCCATCCGGTCCATTGCTCGTGGCAGTGGCTGCGTCAAGCGGTTGACGCGCAGGCGTCTTGAACCTGTCACCCTCCGATTGCTCTCCGCACCGGCTGCTCAAGTCTTCGCTCGAGGTTGCCGATAGGGGAAGAAGCCCTTCCTGTGCCGGAGAGACGGAGCATGCTGCCAGTCTTGCCCGCATTCCTCGAGGTGAGCCGGCTCCAGGACGGGCCCCTGCTGGTCGAGGGCGAATCGGTCCGGGCGACCGTGCTCGCCATCAGAGAGGACGGGCGGCTGGTTGTCCTTGTCAAAGGGACTCCGCTGACCGCGGTGTCGGAGGTCGGCCGCCTACCGGTCGGGCAGGTGCTCCAGGCCAGGGTGGAAGCCCTCGGTGATCGGCTGCTGCTCCGGCTGGCGCCCCCGCTGGCTGGCTCGCCGGCAGGGGCGGCCCTGTCTGCCGACCGCCTTGCCGCGCTCCTCAAGCTCCTGCTTCCTGCCGATCCATCCGTCGTGGACAGTCTGGGGCGTCTCCTCGCCGGGCTTCAGGGTGCGGCCGCGATGCCCGCGGAGGCGACCGGCGCCGCGCGGGCCGCGCACCTGGCCGCAGAGCTCGCGGCCCTCGTCTCGCAGCTCACGCTCCCGCCGGGCCCCCTCTCCGCCGAACGGGTCCGCGACACCCTGCTGGCGCTCGGGTTGCAGTACGAGCATGAGCTGGCGCAGCAGGTGCTTCGCACCGGATGCCTCGTGCCGGATCCCGGCGAGCCGACGCTCAAGGCTTGGGTCCTCGCCGTCCTCGCCCAATTCGCCGGGAGGGAGCCGGCCGAGCCATCGAGCTGGGGTCTGGCCCTGGCGCGGCTCGCCCAGGCCCTCGATCGCCTGCAGGCGCTCAATGCGCTCAACGCCCAGACCGGGCTGCCGCTGGTCGTCGAGCTGCCGCTGAGCTGGGGCGGGGCCTCGCCCGCGTGGCTGGCCATCGAGCGGCGGGAATCGGAAGGAGGTGCGGGGGGCGGCCCGGCTCGCCGGCTGAGCCTCGCGATGGCGCTCGAGCTGGACGGCCTCGGGGCGGTGCGGATCCACGCGACGCTGACGGGCCGGCGCATCGGCGTGCGGGTGCTAGTCGAGGGGGCGGAGGTGGAGCGCGCCGTGACCGCCCTCCTGCCGGTGCTCGGTGAAGGGCTGGCGGCGCAGGGCTTCGACGTCGAGGCTCTGGCTGCGGGGACTGCCGACCGGGAGACCCTCCGGGGCGAAGACCTGCGGGCGAAACTCATCCCGGAGCTGGGCCTCGTGAACGTGCGGGCGTAAGCGACGGGGCCCATGACGCAGGAGAGTTCGATGGCCGACAAGCCCCCCGCCGCTGTCGCGCTGGAATATACCCCGGAGGCGGATCCGGCGCCGCGCGTCACGGCCCTGGGCCGCGGCGAGCTGGCGGCGCGGATCATCCGCGAGGCCCGGCGGGCCGGCGTGCCGATCCGGGAAGATCCCGCCTTGGTGGAACTGCTCATGCGGCTCGACCTGGACGCCTGCATCCCGCCCGAGCTGTACCGGGCCGTCGCCGAGATCCTGTTCTTCCTGTACCGGTGCAACGAGGAATGGAAGGCGGCGCACGGCCTCCGCCCGCCCGGGCCGCCAC
>CAZTUO010000303.1:0-4054 GCA_964616355.1 uncultured Nitrospira sp. | reverse complement strand
GCAGTTGAAGCCCGAAGCTGCTGAGCCGGATCTGTTTGCAGACGACGACGATTTAACCTCCGCTGCGGGCCAGGACGTCACGTTGGATGCGCACTGTCACAGTGTCCTCCGTGCAGCTCGGAAAATCGCTCAACGTTGTCTTCCTGAAAGCCTCTTTGAGCCGTTCACTCTGGCGGCGTTGTGGCACGACGCCGGCAAGCTTGACCCGCGTTTCCAGATCCTGCTCCACCAAGGGGATGAGATCGCTGCAGCCAGCGCGCCGTCTCCCCTGGCCAAATCCGCGAGCGTTCCGAGCTCAGTTTCGCGACGCACAGCGATTCGGGAGGCGGCCGGACTCCCGGAAGGCTTCCGCCATGAGATGCTTTCGATGGAGCTCGCCCGGCGGTACGCCGCCCTGCCGCAGGAAGAACCCTGGGCAGATTTGGTGCTGCACCTGATCGCCACGCACCATGGTCATGGCCGTCCCTTTGCTCCAGTTGTGCACGATCTGTCTCCGCCGGATGTCCAGGGAACGTTCGCCGGAATGAACATATGCTTTGACACGCGCGCTCGGCAATCCTGCCCTCCTGCGCATCGCTTGGATTCGGGAGTCTCCGAAAGATTTTGGCGACTGACGCGCCGTTATGGTTGGTGGGGTTTGGCTTATTTGGAGGCGCTTTTGCGGCTCGCGGATTGGTACGCAAGCCGTCTGGTGGCCACGAACGGAGAACAATGAAGCAGTACCGGTGCCTCGAACTCCTTGGTCTTGAGGGAAGCAACCCTCTCGGGTTCTTAGCCGCTCTGGGTACCCTTGTCACCCTGCACGAGGCGGGCTATACGGACACTAAGCTGGCTTGGTCCCACGGCGCGTTCCATATCCCTGTCCTCCATACGACCCACGGTCGCGACCAAGCCGAGCTCACGCGCATCCTCGCCGGCGCGCTTTGCGGCAAGCCCGTACCTCCGGACGCTGACGCAAAGGCAAGGGTCGCAGAGGAAGAGATGGACAAGGCCAGAACGGCGATCAAGAAGAAGCGGAACGACCTCAGGACACGTGGTCTTCGCGGCGCAGCACGGCAGGAAGCGATCGAACGCGAGCTTCGCCCACTTGAAAGAATCTACCGGGATAAGCGTCGAGCTTGGCTGGATCTCCTGCAGAATTCTGTCCCTCGCCCCGAACTTGCTCTGGGCAGGACGATCGACTGTACTAGCGACGAGTACCGTAGCTGCGCGGCGGCGCTCCTGGAAAGCACCACTCAATCGAGTCGCAGCTCCCTCGACTTGCTTGCCGCCTTCGGCACCGACGCCTGCCGCCGGAAGGACTCCGACAGGATCCAGCCAACTCCTTTCTGCTTCGTTACTGGCTCCGGGCACCAATTCTTCCTGGAGACGGTGCGGCAGTTGCTCTCGCATGTGACGGAAGAGCGTATTGGTCGCGTGCTGTTCGAGCGCTGGGATTATGGTGACGAAGGCCTTTCGATGCGCTGGGATCCGAGCGAAGACCGCCGGTATGCTCTCATGGATCGGGATCCCTCGGACCGGCGGAACAGAGTCCGTACGATGTGGATGGCAAATCTGCTGGCATATCGCGCCCTGAGCTTGTTCCCCACCGCGCCGTGGGGATCGCGCGTGGCCGCCACAGGTTGGGATCCCCAGCACCGGGCATTCAGCTGGCCCCTTTGGGGACACCCGGCCGGCGCGGACACAGTCCGATCGGTACTGCAAATTCAAGAGATCACGCAGGAACACCCGGACGCCGGCGCTGTGCGTGCACGGGGAATTTTCGGCGTCTATCGGGCTCAGCGGATTGAAATTGGCAACCCCCCGAACCTGAAAGTGAATTTTTCGCCTGGACGGCGAGTGGTGTAGAGAGGGTCAGTATTTGCAGGCTTGGTAGGAGGGATGGTGGCGATGTTTCAGACCTACCTTCCGGTCAACCCAAGTGAATTGCGATAAGGAGGCAAACTTATATGGAAATTCTTACCATCGAATCTCTGCGCGCCGCGGTGCGTGGTTCGGCAGCGGCGTTTCGTTGCATCCGACGGCTCCAGCCCGCCGGAGGACCCGGAGCTAAAATCTTTCCACCCACCTTCGCCGGGGCGGTTTACGCCATCGAACAGCGACGTGTTCCCGGCAGGGAGGCTCCCGTGCCTTGCGTCTTACTGGACAGCGTCCAGAGCCAGGCGAACCGAATGGAGCAGGCACTTCAGGACGCCGTGGATGCAGGGAAAATCAGAATCCCTTTGCTTATAGTGGATTTCTCGGAGTACGACCCGACAGGAGATTTGGACGCGGATACATCAGCAGGGCGTCTCATTGAAAAAGTCGGCAGGATCACGAGCCTCCAGGTGCCGCACCGACTGGCGGACGCGATCCTGCGGGATAGTGAACTGGACGGTGCGCGGTTCCGCAAGTCTGCGACGGGCAAGGCGCTGAACACTGTCAGCTTGTCGAATGCCACACCTCTTTTTGAGCTTTGCCCTACCGCACTGGTCTTCGGCATGTGGGATTCAACGGGACCAAAAGGCGGGCTGGGCCCGAAGTTCGAGCGGGCAATCGTATCCGAAATCGTGGGCGTTGGAGCTGAGTGGCACGAGAGCTACAGGACGCGTGGGGTGCGTCGTGATCCGCTCGAGATCAGCAAGAATGTGCCGGTGATCCGCAGTGAGGATGGTTCGCTGCTGCGCGTGGCGGAACCCGGGACGAAGGGCGCTGTTCGCCCTTCGGAGATCAATCACTCTAGCGTTCCGTTCGACGTGCCCAACTCTGGGGTGACCATCGAGTACGCGGAGCAGACCGCGACCCTCTCGCTGATTTGTCTTCGCCGGCTCCGGTTCCCCATTGATGGCAAGCATGACGAGAACGTCGATGTGGTAGCACGGACCGTGCTTGCAGCGCTCGGTCTTGCCGCGGCTACGCTGGCCTTCGAAAATGGCGTGGACTTGCGATCTCGGTGCCTGCTGTGGCCTGACGGTCCGATGTTCTGGGAGCTCCTGGACCGTCCGGGAGAAGAGCCAAAAAAGTTCTCTCTCACCACCGACGCTGCGATCCAGCTCCTTAAGGATGCGGCCGGGGCTGCGCAGCAAACCGGCTTGCCATGGCCGGAGCAGCCTTTAGTTCTCAGGCCCTCGGCGGAGTTGGTGAACTTGGTCCGGCTGAGCCAAATGGAGGCTGCAAAGGAGGGCGTGGAGGCCTCTTGACATGTTCGCATTGGGGATCCGCTATCTGAATCGGTTCGCTGCTGCCAGCGAGCCGGATGCCCGCGACCGGCCGGAGTGGCCGCCCCACCCGGCGCGCGTTTTCATGGCTCTCGCTGCCGCACACTTTCAGACGGGAGCGGATCCTTCTGAGCGTCAAGCGCTCCTTTGGCTCGAGAGCCTGCCTCCGCCGGCCATCAGTGCTGCTCCCGGCATGCCACGGCCTTCCGTAACCCACTATGTTCCTGTAAATGACAAACCGGGAGATGCGTCAAAACCTCCCAAGACGATCCTCCAGTCGGTCCCGCAGCTTGCCCGCGATCGCCAGCCTCGCTGCTTCGCTCGGACCTGGATTGAGACAGAAAATGTGTACCTCATTTGGCCGGATATCGCTCCCCACGAGTCGGCCTTACGAGCGCTCGAGTCGTTGTGCGCCAAGGTCACCCGTATTGGTCATTCGATGTCGCTGGTTCAGATGTGGGCGGCCCGTTCCAACGAAGTCGGTCCAGTGAACTGGGTTCCCGACGAAGAGCGAGCCGAGATCTACCTCCGTGTAGCAGGGTCGGGAACATTACAGGATCTGGAACGTCGCTACAACGCCGATGCCGTGGAAGAATATACATCGCTGCTGGTGGCCGCCGACTCCCAAGATCGCCGTGCCCAGCGGCGGGCAAACCAGCAGCTCAAGGAACGGTTCCCCCACGGAGCTCCCCCGCGGCTTCGACCGCAAATCACCCGCTATCAAGGCTACGCCCGGCCGTTGCCCGCAGCTCAGGAGGTACCCGACATGGCCGAAAGCGTGTTCAGCCCTCACCTGATTATTTACCGCCTGGAAAGGCGGGGCGGTCCGTTCGCCGCCCTCGGGCTGCCGGCCACCT
>CAZTUO010000302.1:0-4070 GCA_964616355.1 uncultured Nitrospira sp. | reverse complement strand
TCCGACTTCGAAGACTGGCTCGACGAGGCCGCCATCCCCGACCCGGAGGTCGAAGACCAGGCCGCTCGCGACTGGGCCGAACGCTTCAAAGACAAGCCGCTCACGATCAACCTGAACGCCCGCATCCCGCAGGAGATGCTGGAGCGCTGGCTCGAAGTCGATCTCCGGTTCCGAAACACCTGGTTTCGCCAACGGCACGACCTCAGGGACCAGAGTCAGAGCGGCTACGACTTGGCACTGGCCTGCTTCGGCATGGACGCGGGCTTGAGCGAGCAGCAAATCGTCGACCTCATCATCCACCACCGGGTGCTGCACAAGCAGAAGCTCCGGACACGCCTCGACTACTACCAGCGCACGATCGCCAAGGCCGCCAAGCGCACGGAGGGCGTCGATCCGGTCAGCATCCTTCAAGGAACAGCTTCGCCGGAGGTCTCGTCGACCCTTACCCTGGACACTCCACAATCCAAGGAGCAGCCGGACTCGACCACCGCCAAGGCCATCCTGTGCGACCGCATCTCTCAGGTTCTGGGCGTGCGCATCCTCCGGCTGATCAAAGTTACCGGGAAGGAGCCCACCTACCAGATCGAACTGGAAGCCACCACCATCGAGTTCCCCAACGTCGGCAAGTTCATTGACCAGACCAGCGTGCGCCTCGCCATCGCCAGCGCCACCAACATGCTCATCCCCAAGATCAAACCCAAGCTGTGGGAGCAACTCGCCCAGACGATGCTGGACGCACTGACGGAGACCGAAGGCGGCGATGAAACGGACTTCAAAGGCTCAATCCGGATGTACGTCAACCAGTACCTCACCGACACCGGCTTCATCGAGACCATCGAAAACCAACCTCCGAACGCGCTGCGGTGCCCCACCATCATCAACGGACGCATCGCCATCTGCACGAGCGATCTTCAACTCCACGTGAACCGGAACTTCTCGCAGAGCCTCTCCGTGAAGGCCATCGCCTCGATGCTGGCGGCCATCGGTGCCCGGAACATCACGGTCAAGGGGAAGACCTTCAAGCCGCAGAGCCGCTGGCTGCTGCCGGTCGAGGAGTTCGATCCGGCTGACTTCACCACCCAGCCTGCGCATCCGGAGCCCGCCAATGCAGAGTGAGCAGCCCACTGGCAACCTTCAGGATATCGGCAGCCGGGATCACAGCATCACGTCCGAGTACCGGATCTACGGCCCGCCTGGGACGGGCAAGACAACGAACCTCAGTCGTCAGATCCGCCGGGCCGTCGAGCGCTTCGGCAAGGATGCGGTGCTGGTCACCAGTTTCTCCCGTGCGGCTGCGGCCGAGCTTGCGGGCCGCGAGCTGCCCATCGATCCGGACCGCATCGGCACGCTCCATTCCCACTGCTACCGGGCACTCGGCGCACCGCAGATCGCGGAGGCCAACGTGGAGGAGTGGAACCGGCGGTGGCCGCAACTCGAAATCACGCCGACCAGGAAGCAGAACAAACTCGACGGCGAAGAGGCTGGGGAAGAGGATGACCAAGCGAAGGCCGGCGATTCTTGGCTCCAGGAACTGAACCGGTTTCGCGGGATGATGATCCCGCCCGATGCCTGGTCCGCTAACCTCCGCGACTTCGCCCAGCGTTGGAAAGAGTACAAGGACGCTCTCGACCTGCTTGATTTCGCCGACCTGATCGAGACGGCGCTGCGAGACATCCGCGTGGCGCCCAGGAATCCGGCCGTCATCTTCGCCGATGAGGCACAGGATCTAAACAAGATGCAGTTGACGTTGATCCGCAGGTGGGGTGAGTGCTGCAACTATTTCATCGTCTGTGGGGACGAGGACCAGACCATCATGACTTTCACCGGCGCCTCACCGGAGGCGATGCTCGACCCGGACATTCCCGACGACCACAAGATCATCCTCAAGCAGAGCTACCGTGTGCCCCGTGCGGTGCACGCCGTCGCCGACCGGTTCATCCGGCAGGTGAGCAGGCGCCAGGAGAAGATCTATCTGCCGCGTCCGGCCGAGGGCGCGTGCATCCGGGGACCGGCCACCGGAACTTACGCTACGCCCGACGACTGGGTGCTGAAGACAGCCGCCCAACACTTCGAGAGAGGCCAGACGGTGATGTTTCTGGCCACCTGCGCCTACATGCTCAAGCCGATCATCGCCGTGCTGCGCAAGAACGGCATCCCCTTCCACAACCCTTACCGCCGTTCGAATGGCTTCTGGAACCCGATCCGGCTTGGCCGGAAGGCCTCGAGCGCGAACCGGATCCTGGCCCTGCTGGTCGCCCACCCGGATTCGGGCGGGGCCCGGCGCGACTGGACCTTGGCCGACCTGGCGTTGTGGGCCGAACCGCTTCAGGCGAAAGGCGTCCTCAAGCACGGAGCAAAGAAGAAGCTCCAGGCTCTCGCCGCCCTGGAGAAGATCACCATTGAAACCCTGGATCAGATCTTTGAGTCCGGCGCGCTGGAATCTCTGCTCGCGGCCTTCGAAGGCGACTACCGGAGCCTGCTGGCCTGGTGGCGTCGACACGTCGCCGCCGACGTCCAGAAACGCATCCAGTATCCGGCCGAGGTCGTTGTGGCGCGCGGCCCGCAGGCGCTCGTTGAGACGCCGAAGGTCATTGTCGGCACCATGCACTCCGTCAAGGGCGGGGAGGCCGATGTGGTGTTCCTGTTCCCCGACTTGAGCCCTCGAGGGTTGACGGCCTACCGGCGGCACGGGCCGCCCCGCGATGCGGTGATCCGAACCATCTACGTGGGCATGACCCGGGCGCGCCAGACGCTCTACCTCTGCGCTCCGGCTTCCTCGATGGCGGTGGCGTTGTGAGTAGGCGCAATTCAGCCTTGATGAGGGCGCCGAATGAAGGTACCCTTCACACCCTGACGGGAGGCCTGAAAGTGAAGGCGCGCGTACAACATCCGGCGGTCAAACCACGCAAGGATCGTCCTGGCTGGCCCTGGGTTCTCCGCTATTGGGCCGACGAGCTTCAACCGGACGGCTCGCTGAAGCAGGTCCGCAAGTACTACGAGATCGGTCCCAGCAAGGGCGAAGGCGCGATCACCAAGAAACAAGCCGAGGTCGAGCGCGACAAGTTCTTGGCCGGCCTGAACGGGAGCGTCGGGAGACCCGCCAGCACGGTGGAGGAGGATGCGATCCTGTTCGGCAAGCTTGCCGACATGTGGCGGCGCCATTACGTCGAGAACCCCATGTTCAACCTCGCGGCTTCGACGAGGGCGAAGTACTTCTCTCACCTCGACAACCACATCCTGCCCCGCTGGCGGGACACCCGCATCAGCCACTTCCGCGCCAAGGACCTGCTCGACTGGCTCAGCGAGGTCTCGGACTCCTGGTACATGATGGCCGACCTGCGCAACATCATGAGCGGCATCTTCACCAAAGCGCAGGAGTGGGAGCTCATCGACGGATCACGCGCCAACCCGATGGCGAAGGTGAAACTGCCCAGAAAGTGGAAGGTCCGGCCGGAGCGGATTCTCGACGAGGATGAGACGGTCCGCGTGTTGGCGCGCCTCAAGGACCCTCACCTGCTGATCAACGAGACTTGCATCGCCACCGGCGCCCGGATCTCCGAGGTGCTGGGCCTGAAACTGAAGCACGTGGACCTCAACCTGGGCGCCATCCGCATCGAGCAGCGCAACTGGCGCTTGGACATCGACCAGCCCAAGTCGGAGAAGAGCCGGCGCGTGCTGGCGCTGGGCACGCTCGTCGAACGGTACCGCGACTGGATCACCCGGAACAAGATCACCGACCCTGAGGCCTGGATCTTCGCGCAGGAGGATGCCCCGACGAAGCCCATGTGGGACTCAGGAGTCCGCACGGCCCTCAAGAAGGCGGCCGCCGCCGAGGGCTGCGACTTTCCGGGCCTCGGACCGCATTCGTTGCGTCGCGCCAACATTACCTGGCGCCAGGAAGTCGGTGGCTCTGCCATCGAAGCCTCCAAGATCGCTGGCCATGCCAGCACCAAGATCACGGAGGAGTACACGGTGGTGCAGTTGCGCCGCCAGGAGGAGCTGACGCGGCGGATTCAACAGAAACTCGCGGCGGCCGCGGGCAGAAGCGCCGACGGAGGCACGGTGTCGGT
>CAZTUO010000301.1:3457-4114 GCA_964616355.1 uncultured Nitrospira sp. | reverse complement strand
GGCGCGTCGGGTGGGGGCGCGGTGGGCGCCGCAGAGGCGGTGGGCGGAGTCGGATCCATGGGTCAATACGCGATGCCCACACTCAGATGCAGGCGCCAGCGTTTCGTGGCTTCGCCGTAGGCCGCATCCACTTTGAGCGGGCCCACGGGGCTGCGCCAGCGCAGTCCCAGGCCCCAGCCCAGCTTGGCGTCGAAGGCGGACCAATGATGGGTGGCGTCGCCGGCGTCGACGAAGACGGCCCCCCACCAGGAGCGCAGACGGCCTGCCCCCAGCGGGCGGGCTAGTTCCAGGCTGGCGGTGGCCAACACGTTACCGCCCACCGTCTCGCCGCCTTCTTGCGGGCCGATCGAGCGAGAGGGATAGCCGCGCACCGAGTCGTCCCCCCCCGCCCGAAACCGCAGCAGTCCGTCACGGTTCCTTCCAGCGACCCCCATGTCCGACAGATCGAGTACCGGCTGCACCAGGGGACGCTCTACGAGATCGTGGTGCACTATCGGGCCGACCGCGTTCCCCGGGGATATGCCGGCTTGCGCACCCGCTTGACGGAGCTCTATGGGCTACCGGCGCATGAGGGCGTGGACGACTTCGACCTCTATTCCGGCATCCTGTCCTCACAGCGGACGGAGTGGCACGACGGGGTGACTCGCATCACTGTGA
>CAZTUO010000301.1:0-3426 GCA_964616355.1 uncultured Nitrospira sp. | reverse complement strand
GAAGCCCGCGAGGAGACAGAACTGTTCCTCACCATGACCGACCTGAACGTGGAGCGTCTGCACGAGCAGCAGCAGCGCGAACGTCGGCGCCAAGAAGAGCTGCGGGTCCCCGTCCCCCTGCCAGACCAGCCTCCCGTTCCCCAGCGAACCGCCGAACCTGCCCGGCGGAGCCCGCGTCCGGTCACCAAAGGGTAATCCGCGCCGGGGTGCTGCAGCGTCCGCCGGTCATCATCAAGCCAGGACAGCCGCCGGCCCCCTATTCATCCCAGCGATCGGAGACGCGCTCGACCCGTAGGCCCGGATCCGCCAGGGCCGAGCCGGGCGACACGGCAGCGGGATTCGCGGGCAGGGTCACTGCGGGTTGATCGAGAGGAAGATCGTCGCGTTCCCGCGGCTGAGGAGCAACAGCACCGGCTTGTCCGCGGTGAGCTGAGCGGTCAGCCGCTCGAAATCCTGCACGTTCCGCACTGGCTTGCGGTTGATCTCGCGGATCACGTCGCCCGGCCGGAGCCCCGCCCGCTCGGCGGGGCTGTCGGGCTGGACCTCGGTGACCACCACGCCGGCGATGTCGCGCGTGCGCCCCCGCTCGCGGCGGTCGGGCGTGTAGTTCTCCACTGTGACGCCGGCCAGGGCATGTTCGCCACGGCCTTCCTTCCCGCCGCGGGAGGCGGACGCCAGCTCCTTGGGCAGCTCGGCGATCGTGACCGTGAACTCGCGGCTCTTCTTGTCGCGCAGGACGGTCAGCGTGACGGCGGTGCCCGGGGCGGTCTCCGCGACGAGTGCCCGCAAGTGCGCGGGATCCTTGACGGCCGTCCCGTTGAAGCGGGTAATGATGTCGCCGCGCTCAAGGCCCGCCTTGGCGGCCGGGCTGTCCTCCATCACGTCGGCTACCAGCGCACCGTTCGTGCCCGGCGCGCCGAACTGTTGGGCGAGGTCCTGGTTGACCTCCTGGATGGACACCCCCAGCCAGCCCCGGACGACTTTCCCGTGCTTGATCAGGCTCTCCATCACGCTCCGGGCCATGTTGCTGGGGATGGCAAACCCGATCCCCATGAACCCGCCGTTGCGGGTGAAGATGGCCGTGTTGATTCCGACCAGCTCGCCCCTGAGATTGACCAGGGCGCCGCCCGAATTGCCCGGGTTGATCGCCGCGTCTGTCTGGATGAAGTCTTCGTAGTCCACGATCCCCATGTTGGCGCGGCCGACTGCGCTGATGATCCCCATGGTGACCGTCTGGTTCAGCCCGAAGGGGTTCCCGACCGCCAGCACCAGCTCGCCCACCTGCAGCTTGCTGGAATCGCCCCAAGGCAGGGTGGGGAGCCCCGTCGCATCGATCTTGATGACCGCCACGTCGGTTTTGGGGTCGGTGCCGATGACCTTGGCCTTGAACTTCCGCTTGTCTCCCAGCAGCACTTCCAGCTCGTCCGCGTGCTCGATGACGTGGTTGTTGGTCAGGATGTAGCCGTCCGCGCTGACGATCACGCCGGAGCCCAGCCCGTGCTCCCGACGCTCCCGCGGGATCGGAAAGCGGCGCTCAAATTCTTCCCCGAAGAACCGCCGGAAGAAGGGATCCTCGAAGAAGGGGCTGGGAAACGGTGACTCCCGCTGGCTCACCTTGCGGACGGAGGCGACGTTGACGACCGACGCCCGGGCCACCTTGGCGACGGCGATAAAGGTCTCGTTGGACGGGGCCGGGGTGGAAGCCGGGTCGGCCGAGACAGGGACGGGTGCCGCGACGACGGGTTGGCTGGCCGGGCTCTCGTCCCGGGCACAGTGGATCAGCCCGGACCAGGTCAGCAGGAGCGCCAGGAGGGCCGGCCACGGAGACCGCCCCCCCGGATACAAGCCGGTCAGGCCGCTGGACAAAGACATACTCGCTTCCTCCCGATCGAAGGGGGCGCCATGCGCCCCGAGGGCCCGGCCGGCCGGAACGGCTTCGGGCATTTAGGCAGGCAAATAAGGTTTCCGGGCGGTCAGTCAAGGGCTGGGGAGGGACGTCCCAGCCGGTTTCCGGCGCTCTTGACGGTTGCGGCGGGCATGATTATGGAGGCAGTGTTTTCGACGGCCGGCGTGCGCGTGCTGGCCGCTCCGCCCGACCTCTCAGGCCTGATCGGCGTTCACCGGCAGATCCGAATCTGACTTGCAGGGAGGTGAGGTCCATGAACATGCGGTACATGCCGTCACTCTTCGCGCTGTTCGCCGTCTGGCTCGTGGCCGCGCCCTTCCTCCTCGGCTACGCGGACAACGACACCGCGGTCCGCAACGACGTGGCGGTGGGCGTGGCGATCCTGATCGCAACCACGTTTTGGGGATTGCGCGAGCTCAAGGAGCACGGCTGGTCGTTCCATGTGCTGAAGGACAGTCGGCAGAAGACGACCTGAGCGGACCGAGGGCGGAGCCGGGTCAGCCGCGCCGCGCATGCAGACCCTGAATCTCGACGAACAAGACAGGAGGGAGGGATATGCCAGCGAAGCGACTCATCTACGGCGATGCCGCGCGGTCCGCGATCCTGCGCGGCGTCTCTCAGCTTGCGACCGCGGTCAAGGCCACCCTGGGACCGAAGGGGCGCAACGCGATCTTGGACAAGAAATGGGGCTCGCCGACGATCACCAAGGACGGCGTCACGGTCGCCAAGGAGGTCGAGCTCCCCGAGCATTTCGAGAACATGGGCGCGCAGCTCGTGCGCGAGGTGGCCAGCAAGACCAGCGACGCGGCCGGGGACGGCACCACGACGGCCACCGTGCTGGCCGAGGCCATTTTCCGCGAAGGGGTGAAGAATTTGACGGCGGGCGCCTCCGCCATGGAGCTGAAGCGGGGCATTGACAAGGCGGTGGAGGTCGTCGTCGAGGAGTTGAAGAAGATCAGCAAGCCCTGCCAGGGGAAGAAGGAGATCGCCCAGATCGGGACGATCTCGGCGAACAACGATCCGACTATTGGGGAGCTCATCGCCGAGGCGATGGAGAAGGTCGGCAAGGACGGGGTCATCACCGTCGAGGAAGGGAAGGGCATGACCACGTCGCTCGACGTCGTCGAGGGGATGCAGTTCGACCGCGGGTACATCTCTCCCTACTTCGTGACCAACGCGGAGCGGATGGAGGCGGTGCTGGAGGATCCCTTCATCCTGATCCACGAGAAGAAGATCAGCGCGATGAAGGATCTGCTGCCGCTCCTGGAGCAGATCGCCAAGATGGGCAAGCCCCTGCTCATCATCGCGGAGGATGTGGAGGGGGAGGCACTCGCCACGCTCGTGGTCAACAAGCTCCGGGGCACGCTAAGCGTCGCGGCCGTCAAGGCGCCCGGCTTCGGGGACCGGCGCAAGGCGATGCTGGAGGATATCGCGATCCTCACCGGTGGGCAGGCCATCTCCGAGGATTTGGGGATCAAGTTGGAGAACGTGAAGCTAGCGGATCTCGGCCGCGCCAAGCG
>CAZTUO010000300.1:1022-4143 GCA_964616355.1 uncultured Nitrospira sp. | reverse complement strand
AGTTGCTAGTCACGCGTCCCCGGGGACCCGTGGCACTTCCAGAGCGACGGGGGCCCGCGTCACGCTACTTGACTTCGAGGACGCCCCGCTTGGGCCAGGAGACCATTTGCGTGCGGAAGCCGTTGTCGCCGGAAGCCAGGAGCTTGGCCCGCACTTCGTAGTGGTACTCGCCCTGCCCGACGACCTGCCTCCTCTGGTCGGTCCCGTCCCACGTCAGCGTCACGTCAATGGTGTCCGCTCCCGAGCCCGGCGGGCCGGTCTGGGCCGCGGGCGAGGTCGCCGCTGCTCCCAGGTCGGCCGCCGCATCCGCGGGAGGGGGCTCGACTAGCTGGCGTTTGGAGAGAAATCGCATCGAGCGCATGGACGGGGAGCTGATCAAGGACGAGACCTCGAGGACCGATGCGCCGTCCAGCTCCTTGGGCAACTGGACGCGCACCGACAGGTCCAGGCTGCCTGCCTGGGGCGAATAGGGGGTCGGCGAAAGGGTCACGGCGAGGATCTTGAGATCAGGCTCCTTGACGGGCACGCGCTTGCGCTTGGCTGCGACCTGGTCCGCCAAGCAGAACAGGCAGAGCGCGCCCACGAGCGCCGCCAGCGCGGGCGCGCTCCTGGCGCGGGCGAAGAAGGAGCCTGGCTTGCCGGGAACGGGCGGCATCCGGATCTGTGGGTTCGCGACAGGTTGCCTGCGGAGGTGCAACGCCGCCCGTGGATAACACAGGGCGTGCGCCCTGTCAACCACCCGACCGCGGCGGCTGCGGTCCGGCGGCCGTCTGCCGCCTCGGCGCGTTGCTGGGAAGGCTCGCTTACGTGTAAGATAGCCACAGGTTTCTGCGTAGAGGTCTCGGAGCCGGTGCCGCGATGACGCACTTGCACTTCGACTGCTTCTCGGGGATCAGCGGCGACATGGTTCTCGGCGCGCTCGTGGACGCCGGGCTCCCGCTGAAAGAGCTGGCGCGGGGCCTCAAGGCGTTGCCGGCTGACGGCTATGCCCTTCGGGCCCGGCGCGTCCTGCGCGCCGGACTGCCCGCCACGAAGGTGGACGTCCTCATCCGGGACGGGTACCGGTCGCCCTTGAGCCTGCGGCGGATTGAGCGGCTCCTCGCGGCCAGCCGGCTGCCCGAACGGGTGAAGCGCCAGGCGCGGGAGGTATTCGAGCGACTGGCTGGCGCCGAGGGCGTCGCGCACCGGGTGGGACGCCACGAGGTGCGGTTCCACGAGGTCGGGGTGCTCGACTCGCTCGTGGATGTGGTGGGCGGGCTGCTGGGGTGCCACCTGCTGGGCGTGGAGCGGATCACGGCGTCGGCCGTGAACCTGGGCGCCGGCCTGGTGGAGGCGGCCCACGGCACGCTGCCGGTCCCGGGCCCGGCCGTCGCCGCGCTGGCCCGCGGGATTCCCGTGTACAGTCACGGGCCGAGCTATGAGCTGACGACCCCGACCGGGCTGGCCCTGCTGCGCGTCCTGACCCGGGACTTCGGACCGCTGCCGCCGATGCGCCCGACCGCCGTCGGCTACGGCGCGGGCGGGGCCGATCCCGAGAGCTGGCCAAACGTGCTCCGCGTGTTTCTCGGCGAGAGTGTCACCAGCCCGCTCGGCCGGACCGACTGCGTGGTCCAAGTCGAGACGAATCTCGACGACCTCAGCCCGCAGGCCTACGACCTCGTGATGGAGCGGCTTTTTACGGCCGGCGCGCTGGACGTCACGCTGACGCCGGTCATCATGAAGCAGGGCCGGCCGGGGGTGGTGCTCGCGGCCCTGGCCCCGCCCGAGCGGGCCGACGCGGTCGCCGATGCGGTGCTACGGGAGACCACGACGCTCGGGGTCCGGCTGCAGGAGCTGCACCGGCGCGTGCTGCCGCGCCGGCTCGTCTCTGTCCGGACGCGCGCCGGCGCGGTGCGGATCAAGGTGGCCGAAGTCGAGCCGGGCCTGAGCAAAGCGGCTCCCGAGTACCAGGACTGCAAGCGCCTCGCGGAGCGGACCGGTCGCCCCCTTCGGGAGATCATGGAGGAAGCCTTGCTGGCGTTTGCGAAACGCAAAGGGGATAGGAGGCAGCAAGCGGAGGCCCGGTGACGACCCTGCTGTACGTCGCGATGTTCGCGGCCTCCGTGATCATCACGCTCGGAGGCTGCGCGCTGTTCACGAACGGGATCGAATGGCTCGGCAAGCGGTTGAAGGTCCCGGAGGGGGCGGTTGGGAGCATCTTCGCAGCCGTGGGAACGACGCTGCCCGAGACCTCGATCCCCGTCGTCGCCATCTTCTTCGGCACCGGGCAGGAACGGGCGGAGGTGGGGATCGGGGCGATCCTCGGGGCGCCGTTCATGCTGAGCACGCTGGTGCTGCCGATCCTGGCGGGCTTGCTGTTGCTGTACGCGCGGCTGGGCAAGCGGGCGCCGGCGTTCAAGCTGGATTACCGCGAGGTCCGCACGGATCTCTGGTTCTTCCTGGTTGCCTACGGGCTCGGCGTCGCCTGCGCGTTCGTTCCGGCGAAGCCGGTCCACTACGTCGTCGCCGCGGGGCTGGTTTTGCTCTACGTCGTCTATGCCTATAAGAAATTCAGCGCGGAGCCTGACGCCGGCCCGGCCGGGCTCGATCCGCTCATCTTCGCGCGGCGGTCGGCCCGGCCAGCCTATGCGATCATCGGGCTGCAGGGCGCGGTCGGCCTGGTCGCCCTGGTCGCCGGCGCGCACCTGTTCGTGACGGCGGTCAAGTCTATCGCCGCCGCGCTGTCCGTTTCTCCGCTGCTGCTCGCGCTGCTCGTCGCGCCGCTGGCGACGGAGCTGCCCGAGATGTCCAACAGCTTTCTCTGGCTCTACCGGCGTAAGGACGCCCTGGCGGTGGGGAACGTCACCGGGGCGATGGTGTTCCAGGGCACGTTCCCCGTTTCGGTCGGCTTGCTCGGGACGTCCTGGGTTCTGGCGCCGCCGGCTGTGGCGACCATGGGGCTCGCGCTGGTCGCGGCCGCGCTCAGCCTAGCGCAACTGTTCTGGGGCGGACACTGGCGGCCCTGGCTGCTCGGGGGGGGCGCGGTGCTGTACATCGGGTACACGATCTATCTGGCGGGATGAAATGAAGCGGTCCGCCATCAGCCGTTAGCGAGACGCCGCCCCGAGGCTGTCCCCCCGGC
>CAZTUO010000300.1:0-1012 GCA_964616355.1 uncultured Nitrospira sp. | reverse complement strand
GTCGCCGGGGTCCAGTCCGAGGCGAGACGGCTGTTTCTGGATCCCGGCTGTCGCCGGGATGACGAGACGGAAGGGTTCTTCTTCAGCATGACACGTCAGACTGCCGACAAGCCCGTCCTCGGCATCACGATGGGCGACCCGGCGGGGATCGGGCCCGAAGTGGTGGCCAAGGCCTGCACGGGCTGGGCCCTGCCCCGCGTCTGCCGCCCGCTCGTGATCGGCTCCGTCCCGGTGATGGAGGCCACGGTGCGCGCCTTGCGGCTGCCGCTGCGCGTCATCCCGATCGAGGCCCCGGAGGACGGGCTCGGCCGCCGCGGCGAGCTGCCTGTCCTGGACCCGCTGGAACGGCCGTTGGGACCGGTGCGGATGGGGGCGGCCGCTCGGAGCACCGGCGCCGCGTCCGTGGCCTTCGTGGCCGCGGCCGTCCGTCTGGCGCAAGCCGGCCGGGTGGACGCGATCGTGACCGCGCCGATCAGCAAGGAGGCGATCAATCTCGCGGGGTATGCCTATCCCGGGCACACGGAATTGCTCGCCGACCTGACCGGGAGCAAAGAAGTGGGGATGATGATCGTCGGCGGGCCGCTCAGGATCATGTTCACCACGACCCACGTCGCGATCGGCGACCTGCCCCAGGCGCTGACTCGCGAGCGGGTGGGGCGGGCGATCCGGCTGGCCGACCGGGCGATGCGGGAGCTGTTCGGCGTGCCACGACCCTCCCTCGGGGTCGCGGCGCTGAACCCCCACGCCGGGGAGGGCGGCCTGTTCGGCCGGGAGGAGCGCACGAGCATTCTGCCCGCGGTGCGCCGGGCGCGGGCCGGCGGCCTCACGGTCAGCGATCCCCTGCCGGCCGACACGCTGTTCGTCAAGGCTGCGCGCGGCGACTACGACGCGGTCGTGGCCATGTACCACGACCAGGGGCTGATCCCGCTCAAGCTGCTGGCCTTCGGCACCTGCGTCAATCTGACCGTCGGCCTCCCCATCATCCGGACCTCGGTGGATCACGGGACAGCCT
>CAZTUO010000299.1:0-4152 GCA_964616355.1 uncultured Nitrospira sp. | reverse complement strand
TCAAGAAGGTCGTGGCCAGCGCCAAGAAGGCGCTCGCCGTCGCCTACCCGAAAGCGACCCTGTCGCTCGACATCGAGGAGGACGAGGAGCACCGGTCCAACAAGATCGTCTGCCGGGTGCAGAACAACGGGATCGTGCACACCCTGGAGGTGACGCACGAGCTGGTCGGGTCGGCGGAGTTCCGGGAGATGCAGAAATACGCGCCCTCGTCCATCGGGCTGGGCCGCGCGCCGTACAAGCTCAAGGCGAAGGGGGCGGAGACGGAGCACACCGGGAGCGCCGAGCTCGTCCGGGCGATCCTGGAGGTCGGCAAGCAGGGGCTGACGATCCAGCGGTACAAGGGCCTCGGCGAGATGAATCCCGAGCAGCTCTGGGAGACGACGATGAACCCGGAGACCCGCACGCTGCTCCAGGTCAAGCTCGAGGACATGACCGGGGTGGACGAGATCTTCTCGATCCTCATGGGCGACGAGGTGGAGCCGCGGCGGGAGTTCATCCAGGCGCACGCCCGGGAAGTGCGCAATCTCGACGTGTAGCGAATACTAGCCCCCAGCGAGCCGCTAGCAGCTCTGTGCTGCTAGCCAGGGAGCAGGCATGCCGATTGACGAACGCTTGAGCCAGATCGCCATCGAGGATGAGATGCGCTCCTCGTACCTCGATTACGCCATGAGCGTGATCGTGGGGCGGGCGCTGCCGGACGTGCGGGATGGCCTCAAGCCGGTCCACCGCCGGATCCTCTACGGCATGCACGAGATGGGGCTGGCCTTCAACCGGCCCTACCGCAAGTCCGCCAAGATCGTCGGCGAGATCATGGGGAACTACCATCCCCACGGCGACTCGGCGATCTACGACACGCTCGTCCGGATGGCGCAGGACTTCAACATGCGCTACCCGCTCGTGGACGGGCAGGGGAACTACGGCTCGCTCGACGGCGATCCGCCGGCCGCCATGCGGTACACCGAGGCTCGGCTGACGAAGCTTGCCGGGGAGATGCTGGCGGACATTGACAAGGACACGGTGGACTTTGGCCCGAACTACGACGAGTCCACGCGCGAGCCGCTCGTGCTGCCGGCCAAGATCCCCAACCTGCTGATCAACGGCGCCGGCGGGATCGCGGTCGGCTACGCAACGAACATCCCCACGCACAACCTCGCCGAGGTGGTCGACGGGCTCATCCAGCTCATTGACGAGCCCGACGTCACGATCGCCGAGCTGATGAAGCTGATCCCCGGCCCCGACTTTCCGACCGCCGGGTTCATCTATGGTAAGCAAGGGATCAAGGATGCCTACGAGACCGGCCGTGGGCTGCTCACGCTGCGCGCCAGGGTGGGAATCGAGACCGATCCGCGGACGGACCGGGCGAGCCTGGTCGTCACCGAGATCCCCTACCAGGTGAACAAGGCCAAGCTCCTCGAGAAGATCGCGGAACTGATTCAGGAGCGGCGAATCGAGGGCATTGCGGACCTCCGGGACGAGTCTGATCGGGAAGGGGTGCGGATCGTGATCGAGCTCAAGAAGGGCGAGATCCCGATGGTCATCCTCAACCAGCTCTACAAGCATACGCAACTCCAGACGACCTTCGGGGTCATTATGCTGGCGCTCGTCCACAACCGGCCGGAGGTCCTGAACCTCAAGCAGATCCTCCAGGCCTTCGTCGAGCACCGGCGCGAGGTCGTGGTGCGCCGGACGGCCTTCGAGCTGCGGAAGGCGGAGGAGCGCGCCCATATCCTTGAGGGGCTCAAGGTCGCGCTGGATCACCTGGACGCGGTGATCCAGCTCATCCGCCGCGCGGCCTCGCCGGACGAGGCCCGGGCGGGGCTCGTCCGCCAGTTCCGGCTCACCGAGATCCAGGCCAACGCGATCCTGGACATGAAGCTGCAGCGGCTGACCCAGCTCGAGCGGAACAAGCTGGTCGAGGAGTACCAGGAGACGCTCAAGCGGATGGAGTACCTGCGGTCGGTGCTGGCGAGCGAGGCGCTGGTCCGCAAGATCATCAAGGACGAGCTGCTGGCGATCAAGCAGGAGTACCAGGACGAGCGCCGGACGCAAATCGTGCCCGAAGAGGCGGAGATCAGCATCGAGGACCTGATCGCCGAGGAGGAAGTCGTCGTCACCATCTCCCACGCCGGCTACATCAAGCGCAACCCGGTGTCCCTCTACCGGGCGCAGCGCCGCGGCGGCAAGGGCAAGATCGGCATGGGGATCAAGGACGAGGACTTCGTCGAGACCCTCTTTACGGCCTCCACGCACGACTCCCTGCTGTTCTTCACGGACGCCGGCAAGGTGTACTGGCTGAAGGTGCACGAGATTCCCGAGGCAGGGCGGGCGGCCAAGGGCAAGGCGCTGGTCAACCTGCTCGCGCTCGCGAGCGACGAGAAGGTCACTGCCACGTTGCCGGTCAAGGAGTTCCGGGAGGATCGCTACGTGGTCATGGCGACCCGCCAGGGGGTGATCAAGAAGACCGAGCTGTCGGCCTTCAGCAACCCGCGCCAGGGCGGGATCATCGCGATCACGCTCGAGGAGGGGGACAAGCTGGTTGGAGCGGAGATCACCGACGGGCAGCGGGAGATCCTCCTGGGCACCCGGCAAGGGATCGTGATCCGGTTCAAGGAGGACGAGGTCCGGGCGATGGGCCGCACCGCCCAGGGCGTGCGCGGCATCACGCTGGAGGAAGGGAACGAGGTGATCGGCATGGAGACGATCACGCCGGACTCTACGACGACGATCCTCACGATCACCGAGGGTGGCTACGGCAAGCGCACCCCGGTCACCGAGTACCGCGTCCAAGGCCGCGGCGGGAAAGGCATCATCAGCGTGAAGACCACGGAGAAGAACGGCCTCGCGGTCGGGTTTCTCCAGGTGCGCGACGACGACGAGATCATGATCATGGCGGCGAAGGGCAAGGTGCTGCGCTGCCGCGTGGACGACATCCGCGAGGCCAGCCGGAACACCCAGGGGGTCCGCATCCTGGACCTGGACGAGCCGGATGACCGCGTGGTCGCGGTCGCCCGGCTGGCCGAAAGCTCGGAGCGGGACGAGGGCGCCGCCGAGAACGGCGACGGCGCCGGACCCGAGGGCGACGGCGGGTAACAGAACGTAGAGCCTGCCGGCCGCGTCCGTCCCCCTGGCTCAGGCAAGCCGAAGAAGAAGCTCGACACCACGCCGGGCGATCCCGGCGGACGGATTGGCCCGCTGCTTGGCGGGGCGGACTCGGCGGCGACTGCGGCCTGTGCGCGGCTACTGTTCAGGGGGCCGGTCGCTGGCCCCGGGACGACCGCGGCCCCAGCGCCTTCGCCATCAGGGCCGTCAGCCGCGTCCGCAGCTCGGGGTCCGTGACAGCCGCGGCCCGCGCCGCCGCCTCGGCCAAGGCCTCCATCGGCGGCCTGGCCTCTTCGGTCCCCCCCTCCTTTGGGCAGTTGGCATTTTCCATTTGGACGGGTAACACCTCCCCCACTCGCAGCACGAGATCGGTCACGACCGGGCTGCCCGCGGTCGCGTTGATCTTCTCGATGAGCGTGGGCTTGAGGAACGTCAGGTGCTGCAGCCAGGCCGAGCTGTCTGCGAGCAGGTAGAGTTTCTTGTAGCGGATCTGGTCGGGGCACGTGTGCGCGGCGATCACCTCGCCGGCGATCTCCGGCCAGCGCCGGCGGAGTTGCCACTCCACGAGCTTCGCCTCGAGGCCGTAGCGGTGGGCGATGTCGTGGAGAATCGCGGTGACCGAGTGGAAGGACGAGCCGCGGCGCATGAGGGAATGGTAAGCGGGCGGCCGGAGGAGGTCAAGGGCTAGAAAGAGGCGACGCCGAATGATGACGGGTGGGCCGGGTTGCTTCCGCTCATGGCCAGAGCCGCATCGGTCCGCCGTAAGCCTCGTCTTCGCTTGGCTGTGGAACTCGTTCCGTTCCGGCTGAGCGCGAACGGAACTTCAAACAGTCCTCGCCACCCCGCCTGCGGCGGGCCGCTCCGACTCGGCAACGGCCGGAGCACGACGCGGCTCCGATGCCCGCTCCAGCAACCCGGCCCGCCAACAAAGGGCCCACCCGTCCGCCCGCTCAGGACGGGAGCGAAGTATAAGAGCCGCTTGGGCGGCCCATTTGCTGTGTACCGCTCCCGATTTCTTGGACACTGTTGTAGCCGTATTCGGCCCGACCTGGG
>CAZTUO010000298.1:0-4163 GCA_964616355.1 uncultured Nitrospira sp. | reverse complement strand
TGTTCAACGTCAGGGCCTCGTATTCCCTGTTGACAGAGGCCCTATTCATGGGAGGGAACATGGCCGAGACCACTATCCATCCGGTAGGCTCCGCCCCCTGTGAGGCACACAGGGGAGAGGAGCCGATGCTGCGAGAAGACACGGTGCAAGAGATGCTGGCCCGGCTGGCGCGAGGCGAGGGGGTGAAGACCATTGCCCGCGAACTGGGCGTCGATCGCAAGACGGTCAAGCGCTGGCGGCGGCTGGGGCGCTGGCAGCCGCGCCAGGGCCGGCCCCGGCCCCGCGGGCTGGATCCATATCTGGAGCGGCTCGTCCATCGCGGGCCCGAAGTCGGGTGGAATGCGGTGGTGCTGCATCGCGAGCTGCAGGGGGTGGGGTTTGCGGGCACGGTGCAGCAGGTGCGCCGGGCCATCCGGCCGTGGCGCGCCGAGGCCCGCTGGGCGGCGGTGGCCACGGTGCGGTATGAGACCGGCCCGGGCGAGCAAGCCCAAGTGGACTTCGGGCAGCTCCGGGTGTGGATCGGGGCGCAGCGCGAGACGGTGCATCTGTTCGTGTTCACGCTGGGCTATTCGCGGCGCCTGTGGGTCCGGGCTTATCCCCACGAGCGGCTCAGTGCGCTGCTGGACGGGCATGAGCGGGCGTTCCGCCACTTCGGAGGCGTGCCGCTGGAGTGTCTCGACGACCATCCGCGCACGCTGGTGCTGGGGCGGCGGGAGCGGGAGAGCCAGTGGCACCCGCTCTTCCAGGACTTCGCCCGCTACTACGGCTTCACCCCGCGCGCCTGTCAGCCGTATCGGGCGCGGACCAAGGGCAAGGTGGAGAGTGGGGTCAAGTCCGTCAAGCGCAACGCGCTCGCGGGCCGGCGGTTCGCCTCCTGGGAGGCGCTGGATGCCTGGCTGGAGGAGTGGGCCCTCACGGTGGCCGATCAGCGGGTGCATGGCACGACCCACGAGCGGCCGTTCGAGCGCTTCGCCCGGGAGATGCTGACCCCGCTAGGCGCCCGGGCCCCGTACCAGGATGAGCGGGAGCGGATCCGCCGCGTCCCGGCCGATGCCTTGGTGGCCATCGGCGCGGCGCGGTACTCGGTCCCCGTGCAGTATGTCGGTCGGACCGTGACCGTGCAGGAGACCGCGACGCATGATGAACTCTTCCATGAGGGCACGTGCCTCGCGCGCCATGTCAAGGCGCCGCGGCATACGGTCGTGATGGAGCGGGCGCATTATCAGGGGCTGTGCCGCACGCGCGGCGCGGCGCTGGCAGCCGGGCCGCCCCAGTGGGATCCGGCCTACCCAGCCGAGGGGGAGGTCATGGTCCGCGACCTCGCCTGCTACGCCGCGGTAGCGGCGGGCGGAGGTGCGGCATGAGTACGCCCCAACTGGAGCGCTTGCAAGCGTACTGTCACCGCCTCCGGCTCTATCAGGTGGAGATGGAGCTGCCGACGCTGCTCGAGCAAGCGGCTAAGCAGGAGCGGGCCTACAGCGACTTCGTCGAAGACCTCCTGAGCCGAGAGGTCCAGGCCAAGGGCGCCAAGCATCTGGCCATGCGACTCGCCATGGCGCGGTTCCCGTTCCAGAAGACGCTGGAGCACTTCGACTTCAAGTTCCAGCCGTCCATCGACGCCAAGGTCCTGCGCGAACTGGCGACCGGGCGGGATCTCGAGCACGGGGAGAATGTTCTGCTGCTCGGCCTGCCCGGGGTCGGCAAGACGCATTGGGCCGTCGCCCCGGGGATGAAGGCCTGTGAGCAGGGCCGTCGCATGCTGTTCACCACGGCCATGGGCCTGCTCGCCACGCTCGGCAAGGCGCTGGCCGAGAACCGATTGGACGAGCGGCTCAAGCTCCTCACCCAGCCCCACCTGCTGATCATCGACGAGATCGGGTACATCCCGATCGATCGGCAGGGCGCGAACTTGTTCTTCCAGCTCGTCTCGCGGCGCTATGAACGGGGCGCGATCATCCTCACGAGCAATCAGAGCTTGGGGGCCTGGGGGGACGTGTTCGGCGACCCGGTGATCGCGACGGCGATTCTGGATCGGCTGCTGCATCATTCGATCACCATCAATATCAAGGGCGAGAGCTATCGCCTCCGCGAGAAGCTCAAAGCGGGGCTCATGAAGTCCAAAACGGCTTCTGAACCGGGAGCCGACTCCACACCGACCGCCTAGGAGGCGCCAAGAACGACGATCTCTGGTCGAGCCGACCCGGAGGTCAGGTCACAGATCAACGATTTCCACCAGGAGGGGGGAATTTCAGATGATCGGAAAGGGGCCAATTTCAGATGATCGTTGACACCCTCGCCCAGCAGGCCCCGTAGGGCCAGCTCAAAGTCCCCGTGCGCCAGGCCATGCAGGTATAACCGGGGCAGGAGCTCGCCGACCTCCTTCGTGCGCCGCTTGAACAACGGCAACACGCGACTGACGAACCGCTCGGCCAGGCCCCGCACCCGCGGCCGCCTCACCGTGATCGTGCCCCAGGTGAGCGCCAGCTTCCGCGGCTTGCCATATCCGTTGCGATATCCCGCCGGCGCATCGACGGCCAGGCGCCGCACCGACTTGCCTCGGCCCAGCCCCATCGTCACTTCCTCGTCCAAGAGGGCCTGGATGAAGCGCTGGATGTGGGCGCGCACGAATGCCTCCAGTTGGTCCCAGAGATCGCTTGACTCCACTCCCGGTGCTGTGCTCTGCTCCTTCACGGCGGTGCCTCCTTTCATGGCCGGAATGCCTCCGGCTGGGGTTCGTCACCCGAAAGGTTGCCACCGCCTTTTTCCTATTTCCACACTTTCTGACTATACCTCCGCGGCCGCTGATGGGCGGCGTTAGGCAGCAGATGCGATTCGTTCTGCACTATCGCGGCCCGCTCAAATCGAACGGTGACCCTGCGCACAAGCATGCACTCCGCCGCCACTTTCACGGCCAGCTCAAGCAACTCTGGTCCCAGAAGCCACTGGCCGAAATGCCTAAGTGGCTTAGCCGGACAAAGGACCCAAACGAGTACCACTTCTTGCGGCCACTAGGCGCCTATGTGTTCGCGCCGCTAGTCACCGCGGATGCTGACACCGTAGCCGAGCTCAACTTGGTTCTCCTGAGGCCAGAGCCTTCCGGGGGCCTCATTACCCAGGGCGGCGACATCGACAATCGTCTCAAGAGCCTCTTCGATGCATTGTCAATGCCTCGCATGCTCAATGCGTTGCCGGCGCAGGCGGCGCCCACACAGGATGAACAGCCTCTCTTCTGTCTGCTCGAAGACGACAACCTAGTAATCTCCGTGGCGGTTCGGACAGAGCAGCTTCTCGAGCCAGTAGAAGACCAATCGTTGGTGGATCTCTCTATCGCGGTACGCACTCGCGTTACACGAAAGACCTTCGACAATGGCATCTTCGCTTAGGCGTTCTCGTCCGCTGCCTAACCCTTCGCTGCACCCGAAGTGCTACAGCGGGCTTCGCCCGCTTCCGCACTCGTGTGAGCTCAAACGTTAGCCAGCGTGAAACGTGACTCGCAACTCAGGCTCGCACGGAACGCCGATGCTGCCTAATCTGGACCGATACAAGAAAGGCCTTGACTCGCTGATACAGCGGGGTGAGCCGCTGCTTATGGCTCTTCAGAGAGAGTGCTTTCCTGCGGAGTTCGAGAAGGCGCTCAAGAAGGCACTCGGCGACAAGGCCACGAACGCCATCAAATCATTGCCGGCCTTCGCAGAGGCCTATCAACCTTGGTACTCGGAGGCTAAGGTGCTGGTGAAGCACTTGCTACCGGACCGACTCGCCGATTTCGTTCGCCACTACGAGAAGCCCGAGCCTCGCAAGGAGATCACGTACGACAGCTACCGAATCGAGGACTGTCCTCAGGGTCTGACCGTTACCCGGGGCTGGGAAAAGGAAAAGGTCGTTGGCCCCGACGCGGCGATTCCCCATCTTCGTCAGCAAGTCGCCATTGTCAAATCCGTCAAGGCACGCTTCGAAAGCTCGCTATTCGACATCCGTCAACTCGTCCAAGCCGACCTCTTCGATTCGGAACTCGAAGCTGCGATGGAGCTGGCGAAGCAGAAGTTCCTTCATGCAGCAGCTGCCATGGCGGGAGTCGTCCTCGAACGACACCTGGTGCAGGTGTGCGACTGTAATGCTCCCCGTTTGTCAAGACACTTTTTATGGTGCTGAGAGTGAGTCAT
>CAZTUO010000297.1:0-4170 GCA_964616355.1 uncultured Nitrospira sp. | reverse complement strand
CCTTGCTCGCCGGCTCGGCGCTCATCGGCTACGCGCTGACGGCACAGGTCCTCTTCACCCGGGCGGGCTTCTGGATTGACCTGGTGCTCCCGATGCTCACGGGGACCGCAGTCTTCGTCGCCCAGACTGTGCTCCGGTTCATGACCGAGGAGAAGCGGGCGCGCGAGATCCGCGCCATGTTCTCCAGCTACGTGAGCCCCCGGATCGTGGAGGAGCTGATCAAGGACCCCGCCAAGGCGCGGCTGGGCGGCCAACGCCGCGAGCTCACGATGCTGTTCTGCGACCTCGCCGGATTCACGGCCTTCAGCGAGAAGCACGTGGCGGAGGACGTGGTGGCCCAGCTCAATGAGTATCTCCAGGCGATGACCGAGGTCATTTTCCAGTGGAACGGGACGCTAGACAAGTTCGTCGGGGACGCGATCGTGGTCTTCTGGGGCGCGCCCCTGGAGCAGCCGAATCACGTCGAGCTGGCCGTGAAGTGCGCCCTCCACATGCGCCGGCGGCTGGGGGAGCTCCAGGAGAAATGGCGCGCCGAGGGCAAACAGCCGTTCGACCACGGCATCGGGATCAACACGGGGGTGGTGGTCGTCGGCAACATCGGCGCGGAAGGCCGGAAGATGGACTACACGATGATCGGCGACCAGGCAAACCTGGCTGCCCGCGTCCAGAGCCTCACGCGCACGTTCCGCTGCCCCATCGTCGTCACGGAATCCACGGCCCGCGCCCTGAAAGAGTTGATGGCCGCGGAAGACAGCAGCGGGAACCGCGGGCACGTCGGGCACGTCACCCTGCGCCGGCTCGCCTCCGTGCGGGTGCAAGGCAAGGACCAGCCGGTTACGGTCTATTCGCTCGAGTCGCTGGGGCGGGAGGTGGCGTCGCGCGTGGAGGAGACGGCGACGACGGTGGTGATGGAGATGGCCGAGAAGTAGGCCCGCACGCGGACGGGGCACCGGGACTGCTAGTCGATCCGCTGAGGGTTCGGAACGTCTTGAAACACCCATCCCGCGAGCTGCTGGCCCGCCGCAATGCGGTCAGCCAGCAATGGGGCCGTCAGGACCCGCTCCGCCGCGTCGCCGATGGCCCGGTCGCGGGTCGCGACGAACCGGAGCATGTCCGCCGGCGCCGTCAACCAGTATCCCCGTAGCCGGAAGAAGGCCTGCAGCACCTCCTCGAAGAAGATCCCGAGGAGATACTGAGCGACGGCCGGCTGATGGCTCAGGTCCTCTGCCTTGCCCAGCCAGTGGAGGCATTCCGCCTTGAGCCGGATCTTCTCATGCATGCTGGGCAGCGGCGGTCCCTGCCGGAAGCGCTGGTTGGCCCGCTCCACCAGTCGGGTGCCCGCGCCCTCGAGCTCGAAGAGAATGCGGCCTTTCCGCAGGAGCGGCGGGAGGCGCGGGGAGTGGGCGAGGTCCTGTTCCATGTTCTTCTGGGCGCGGTAGCGGATCTCGACCACCCGCTCCGCGATCCGCACCGTCTCCTCGCCCTCGTCCTGGCCCTTGACGACCGCGATCAGGTCCAGATCGCTGTGCGCGGTCAGGGCTCGGCGCGCGCCAGAACCGACGAGGATGACCGCCACGAGGTCGCCGCCGCGCTTGCCCCGGACATACCGCACGGCGATCTGGAGGATGGCCTCGAGGCTCGGCTGCTCCGGCGGGGCGGGAGGGCCCGGTGCCTCCTCGGGGATCTCCAGCAGCTCGGCCTGCAATTCCTCCCGCGTGGGGGTCTCGGGCGCTGTGCCCGAAGACGAAGAGGACGGTTGCGAGGACTGATTGTCCATACCGAACCTCCCCACGGCTAAAGCCGGGGGGTTCTGAAGGGAAACACCGCGACCTCTCCCAGACTCTCGCCACACCCGTGCGGGTGCGCTACACCATCCGGGGCCTTGGCGTTGGCTCTCCACTCTTGCGCGGACGACCCGCTCTGACTCCGGGGCGTGGCCCCGCAGGAGGAAGGGCACCACACCCTCCCCCTCGCAGGTTGGGTGGCGTCGCTCCACGCCGCCCGCAGGAGCGGTTCCGCACCTGGCCAGCGCTCGCGCGCCGTGTCCGCGTGGAGCAGACCCTCCTCCCCGACACACCGCGCCAGGAACGCCGAGTAGAGATCGCGTTGCATCTCCACCCTGCACTCGCAGGCGTGGATGCGCAGGGAAAGCGGCTTCTTCTTCACCGCGCCGCAGCCGTGGCAGACCTGCGAGAGTTTCGCCCGATACGCCGGGACGTCGATCATCCCGCCGCCGGCGCTTGCAGCCTTGCGACGAAGGATCGACACGAATTTCCCCGGCGCTCGCCCCTCACGGATTTGCCGTACCGCCGCTGCCATGCGCGATAGGGCACCTGCTCAGTCTTGATCACTGTGCCGATGGCCAAGACACGGTTGGCGAGCTGGCCATGGAGCGTCTTCCGATGAGCCGCCTCCCGGCGGAGGAGGTCGGCCAATTTGTCCGCCGTCCGGTGCTGACGGTTCGACGTCACCCACCGCTTCGGCCCCGGCTTCACCCGCCCGTCGGGCAGGTCGGGCTCGGGGTTGTTGGCCCGGCGCTGACGGTCGAGCTTCCGCTGAAGCCGACGGATGCGCCGGTGCTCGCGCACCACCGCTTCGCAGAAGGGAACGAGGAGGGCTGTTCCCTCTCCGACGATCGCCACGGTGGACGGACCGAGGTCCAGACCGACCTCGCCGTCACCGATCTTGTGCTCGGGCTTCCGGTACGGGACGCCCTCGCAGATCAGCTGCACGGAGAACCGATCCTGCTTGCCGACCTTGCGCCGCACCAGCCGCACGTCCTTCACCCGGCAGCCGAGCGCGTGGGCGATCACCGGATCGCGGCGGTCGATGATGGCCGGCAGGCTGATCCCGAACCATTCAACATGATCATGCCGCCACCGGATGCCCGCATGGTTGGACTTGCTCTCCACGGTGTCCATCTGGCGGGATCCCTTGAACCGGGGCCGGCCATGCTGACCGAGCAGCCACCAGTTCACGGCGGCGAAGGCGCGGGAGGCCAGCTTCTGCACCACGTGCACGTCCAGAGGCTCTTGGAACGCCTGCTGCCGGAGCCGCACGGCGTACCGCTGCAGCGCCGCGTTGCTGAACTTCGTCGACTGGCGCACGGCGCGAAAGGCAGCGGTGCGTTCCTTGCCCTGGGGTAACCGGCGGGCTGTCTGATAGGCCCGTCGTTCCCGCCGCCGCCGCGCCCGCTTGAGGGCCTCGCCCAGACAGGCGTTGTACACCTTGCGCCCCGCCTCCAGGCGCGCGTTCAGCACGTGGACCGCGCGGGATCGGCCCGCAGCGGCAGCTCGCAGACGAAAGAGGGGGAACGCTTAGACCCGCTTCTGCTGCTCGATGTCTTGTGTGATGACGGCAAGCGGCGTCCCCCCCACCGTGGCCACGAAGGAGCTGTTGGTCCAGCGCGTCGGCAGGCGGCTCCTCAGCCACTGGAATTCGTCCCGCAACAGCCGGGACGACCGGCCCTTGATCTTCCGAACCAGCTTGTGGATGCCGAACTGCGGATCAACTTCCACCAAAAGATGCATATGGTCGGGCATGACCTCCATCTCGATGATTTCGGCACCGCATTCTGTTGAGACTCGCTGGATACTCTCCGATGCGCAGCCTGGAGAGATTATACTAAAGCAACCGCAACTAATAAAAACTGGCCGCCTTATCCCCATGGCTCAAGCCAGGAGCTTGTGGCGGCCCTTCTTTGGTCATGGGCGCTGGACGGGAGCCACCCGACCGGCTGGCGGTGGAGGGGCGGGAGTCTGTCTGGAGTGCCCGAATGCGCCGGCCAAGCCGGTTACAGGGCGGCCACCGCCCTGATCTGCGGCTCCAGCGAGGCCAGCCACTGCTCAAATGGCGCGTCGGCGTCCACCATGATCTCGAGCTTGCCGTTCGGAAGCTTCCGGACGGCGCCCGGACGGGCGGGCGCAAGCGGGATCTCGACCCATTCGCGCGACAAGCCGAGGCGGTCAGTCAGTTCCAGGATCCGGTGGATCTGATTCAACGAGACCGTGTCCAGCACAGGCCGCTCTCCCTTGCTCCAGCAGCGGGCCACTGCGAGCGCATTGTAGGGAGGAACGGCGGGTCTGTCAATCGCCACCGCCCAGCACGCGGGCGAAGATGCGACCGGCCTCTTCGATATCGGCAGCGGTCACGTCGAGGTGAGTGACGGCG
>CAZTUO010000296.1:0-4180 GCA_964616355.1 uncultured Nitrospira sp. | reverse complement strand
GCGAAGAGATAGGTCAGCAGGAAGAACAGGATCGCGTCGCTGCCCATCTTGGTCCCGGCCGCCAGCCCGATCAGGATGTTCCCGATCTGCGCGATCCCGGAGTAAGCCAGCAGCCGCTTGATGTTGCGCTGGGCGATCGCCACGATGTTCCCGTAGGTCATCGAAAGGATCGAGGCGCCCACCAGGAGCAGCACCCAGGCCGGCTTCAAGGTCGCGAGCGAGACCAGGAACACCCGGAGCAGGATCGCGAAGGCCGCGCCTTTTGGGGCGATCGAGAGGAACGCGGTCACCGGCGTCGGCGCGCCGTGGTAGGTGTCGGGAATCCACGAGTGGAACGGCACCGCGCCGATCTTGAAGCCCAGCGCGGCGAAGATCAGCAGGTACCCAATGGCGAGCCCCGGGGTCAGCCCCGCGCCGGCGATCTCCGAGAAGACCAGCTTGCCAGTCTCGCCGTACACGAGGCTGATCCCGTAGGCGAGCAGCCCGGCCGCAAACACCCCCAGAATGAAGAACTTGAGCCCCGCCTCGTTCGACGCCACGTCGTCCCGCAGGTAAGCAACGAGGACGTAGAAGCCGAACGTGGAAAACTCCAGCGTGATAAACACGGACAACAGGTCGTTGGCCGAGGCCATGAACATCATGCCCAGGGCCGACATCAGCACGAGGAAGTAGTACTCGCCGCGGAAGAACCGGAACCGGCGGACATAGTCAATCGAGGCCAGGACGACCAGGATCGTGGAGCCGACCACGAAGATCTTGAAGAACACGGCCAGGCGGTCCACCACGAACATGTCGTGGAAGAGCGTCCCGCCCACCCCGGCGAGGTCGAACCAGAAGAGCGTGACCAGGACACCGGCCAGGCCCGCGACGCTCAGATAGGCGAGCCGCTCCTTCGGTAGCCGCGGCATGGCGAAGTCCACGATCAGGACCACGCAGAGCCAGACCGTGAGCAGCAGCTCCGGCAGCATCAGGAGGAGATCCGAGCCCGAGAGGGTCAGGTCGAAGGTCATTCTGCTCCTCGCGACGCGAGCACCCGTTGCTCGGTCGGGGACCCGTTGCATTCTGTGGAGCAACGGGGGCCCGACGGGTCCCCGGTGACCGGTGACACGGGCGGGGTGATCGCCTTCCCCGCGGCCTGCGGCCCGCGGCCCGCGTCACCGTCCTGCGCCACCACCGGCACGACCGCCGTGATGCGCGCGACCAACGGGTCCACCCCGGACCGGATCACGTCGTAGAAGTGGCCGGGCACGATGCCGAAGGTGATGCTGCAGGCGATCATCAGCAACAGCGGCAGGCGGTCCACGGTGGCGACGGCGTCGTGCGCGTGGATGTAGTGCACGTCCATCGGGCCGTAGAAGACCCCGCGCATCATCCGGAACAGGTAGGCCATCGTGAGCACGATCCCGACGACCGCCACGATCACCTGGAACGGATACTTGTTCCAGCTCCCGACGAGAATCATGATCTCCGCGATGAAGTTGACCGTCCCCGGCATGCCGATCGAGGCCATGCAGGCCACGAGGAAGCACCCGGCCACGAACGGCATGCGGTTGACCAGCCCGCCGAGCGAGGGGATGTCGCGCGTGTGCGTCTGGTCGTACACCCAGCCGGCCATGGCGAACAGCATCCCGGTGGCGAGCGCGTGGGCGAACATGTAGAGCACCGCGCCCGTCAGGCTGATGTAGTCCAGCGCCGCCATGCCGAGGAAGACGTACCCCATGTGGCTGGAGCTGGAGTAGCCGATCACGTACTTGGTGTCCTTGGCGTAGAAGGCCACGAACCCGCCGTAGATGATGCTGAAGATGCAGAGCACCGCGGCGATCGGCATGAGCTCGCGGGTGGTCTCCGGCAGGATCTCGTACCCCACGCGGATGATCGAGAAGTGGCCCAGCTTCATCAGTACGCCCGCGTGGAGCATGCTGGTCGCGGCCGGCGCGGCGGCGTGCCCGACCGGGGACCAGGAGTGGAGCGGCCAGATCGGCGCGATCGAGGCGAAGCCGAAGAAGATCAGCAGCCAGATGATGGTCGCGAGCGTCCCGGAGAAGTGCGCCTGCTCGCGCAGCACCAGGATGTCGAAGGTGTGCAGCCCGGAGAACTTGTAGATCAGCAGGATGCCCATCAACGCGACGACCGCGCCCGCGGACAAAAAGAGGGTCAGCTTCATCGCGGCGTATTCCTTGCTGTTCGCCGCGAAGTTGAGGATGAAGCCCACCGAGTCCCGCTTCTTCAGCCCCTCGGGGTCCGTCATGTCCAGGTACCCCTTGGTGTGGCTGCCCCACACGCCGAGCAGGAGGTACATCGGGATCACGGACATCTCGTAGAAGAAGTACAGGAAGAACAGGTCCAGCGACATGAACACGCCGATGGTCGCCGCGGCGAGGATCAGCAGGAAGATGTAGAACTCCTTGGTCCGGTCCGTGATGTGCCAGGAGACGAAAATACCCGCAAAAAGCAGGATCGCCGAAGCCAGGACCAGCGGCGTGCCGATGCCGTCCACGCCCAGGTAGAAAGCGATGCCGAGCTCCTTGGACCACTCGTAGCGCTGGACGAACTGAAACCCGCCCTTCACCGGATCGTAGGCGTAGAACAGATAGAACGAGGCGAGCAGGCAGAGGCCGGCGGACACGGCCGCGACCAGCCGCACCTGGAGCGCCTGGCGGTTCGGGACGAAGATCAGCGCGATCGCCCCGGCGAACGGCGCGAACAGAATGATGAGCAGCGTGTAATCGCTCATGCTACCCTTCGGGAGACGAGACGGGGCCGGGGAGATACGGGACCGCGGAGCGCGTCCCGTCGCCCACCCGCCGCGTCTCCGCGCCGGCCAGCCGCCGTGTCGCCGCGGGCCTCTCCGCCACCGCCGTCGTGCCCTTCTCCAGCCGCTCGACCACCGCCTGAACGGATCCGTTCATCATGCGCAGGAACGGCGCGGGGTAGAGCCCGATCCAGAAGATCATCACGCAGAGCGAGACGACGATCACCTGTTCTCGCGCGTTCAGGTCCGGGATCCCCTGGCCCGCTCCCCGGACCAGGGGCCCGAACATGGCGCGCTCGTAGTACCAGAGAAAGTACGCGGCGCCGAAGATGACCCCGGTCACCGCGATCAGGCCGTAGCCCCACCAGGCTTTGAAGACACCCAGCAGGATCAGGAACTCGCCGACGAACCCGTTCGTCCCCGGGAGCCCGATCGAGGCCAGCCCGATGATCAGCAGGAAGGTCGCGAGCAGGGGCACCTGCGCCGCCAGTCCCCCGAAGGCCGAAAGCTCCGTGGTCTGCCACCGCGAGTACAGGAAGCCGGCCAGGAAGAAGAGCCCCGCCGTGCTGAAGCCGAGGTTGATCATCGTCAGCAGGCTGCCCTGGAGGCCCTGGAAGTTTAGCGCGAACAGGCCGACCACGCAGAACCCCAGGTGACTGATGCTGCTGAAGGCCAGGAGCCGGCGGAAGTCGGGCTGGATCAGCGCGATGATCGCACCGTAGAGGATGGCGGCGAGCCCCAGCACCATCACGATGGTGACGACGGTCGCGTTCCGCGAGGCCTCCGGAAGCAGCGGGAAGCTGAACCGCAGGAACCCGTACGTGCCCAGCTTGATCCCCGCCAGCACCACCGACATCCCGATGGGCCCTTCCACGAGGGCATCGGGCAGCCAGGTGTGGAACGGGACGAGCGGCGCTTTGAAGGCCAACCCCATGAAGATCAGCCAGAAGATGAGGACCTGCTTCTCCGGCGGGATCGGCACGCTCAGCAGCTCGAGCAAATCGAACGTGAAGGCCGGCTCGACGCGGCGCGGCACCGCCCACGCGTGATAGTTCAGGTCCAGAAGCACGAACCCGACGAGCATGAACATGCTGCCCAGCAGCGTGTAGAGCACGTACTTGAGCGCCGCCGCCTGCCGCTCCGCCCCACCGCCCCAGAGCTTGATCAGGAAGTAGCTGGGGATCAGCATCAGCTCCCAGAAGACGAAGAAGAGGATCAGGTCGATAGAGACGAAGATGCCGACGGTGGTCGTCTCCAGCGCAAGCAGCGCGATGAAGTACTCCTTGACCTGGGACCGCACCGTGTCCCAGGAGTACAGGATGATCAGCGGGGTCAGGAACGCGGTGACCCCGACGAAGAGGACGCTGATCCCGTCCACGGCCAGGTGGTAGCCGATCCCGAGCGGGGGAATCCAGCGCAGGCGCTCGG
>CAZTUO010000295.1:0-4207 GCA_964616355.1 uncultured Nitrospira sp. | reverse complement strand
GCCCCCCCCCCCCCCCGCAGGTGCCGGCCCGCAAGCCTGCCCATCCTGCCAGAGCGCGCACGGGACACCAGCGTGACGCGAGCTTGACACCGCTGTCGGCCCATGCTATGGTTCGTGCCACGTTTCTGATAATCGTGCTACTCCATGACACGTGCCGCCATGAAAAAGCTCGTCCGGTTCGGGGTGTCGCTGGATCATCACCTGCTGGACGACTTCGACCGGCTGATCGCGCGGAAGAAGTACACGAACCGGTCGGAGGCGCTGCGGGACCTGATCCGGGACAACCTGGTCGGGCAGGAGTGGGATGAAGATCGGGAGACGGTCGGCACGGTCACTTTCGTCTACGACCATCACGTCCGGGACCTGACTCGGAAGCTGACCGACATCCAGCACCGCTACCAGCGATTCATCCTCTCCGGGATGCACGTGCATCTGGACCACGATCACTGCCTGGAGGTGTTGGTCCTCAAGGGCAAGGGGTCCGCGATCAAGAAGGTCGCGGACGCGCTGGTCAGCGTCAAAGGCGTCAAGCACGGCAAGCTGGCGATGACGACCACCGGGAGGAGCTTGAGCTGAGGAGCGGCGTGCGGATCTGCGTGATCGATGGGCGCGGCGGGGGACTGGGCGCTCGCTTGGTTCGGCGGTTGTCCGGCGTGGTGGCCGCCCCCCACGAGCTCGTCGCCCTGGGGACCAACCAGGCGGCCGCGGCGGCCATGGCGCGCGCGGGAGCCTCGCGCGTGGGCGTCGGGCACCGCGCACTGTGGCCGCTGGTCGCGGAGGCGGACCTGATCCTCGGCCCGTTGAGCATCGTGCTGCCGGGCGCGATGGTGGGCGAAATCACCGCCGGCATGGCCGCCGCCATTCTCCGCGCCCCGGGTCGGAAGCTGCTCTTGCCGCTGAACCGCTCCGGCGTTCGGGTGGTCGGGACCGAGACCGGCACGCTCGACGACCTGATGACCCGGACGATCGAGTACGTCCAGGCCACGCTCAGGTCCGCCGTGCTGGCCTGAGCCTTCCCGCGTCAGTCTCATCCGTCACCGTCAGGCCACGAGGGTCTGACACGGCTGCCTGGCAGCCTGTCTGGATCCGGATGCCGACGTGGAACAGGACGGTGATGCGACGCAAACATCCCGCTCGTTGGCGGTTCGTCCTTCCGCTGGCGGTGGCCTGGCTCCTCGTCAGCGCGCCGGCGACACGAGCGCACGAGCCGGCGGAGGACGGCCCCGTCGTGCTGCCCGAGGTGGCTGTCACGGCCGACAGGCCCGTGGCGGCCTCCTCCCAGCAGTTCATCCCGGACAGGGAGATTCTGTTGCAACCGCAGGGGCGGCCCGCCCAGGTGCTCCGGCTGATCCCGGGCTTCATCACGGTCGAGCACTCGGGTGGGGCCGGGAAGGCAGACCAGTATTTCCTGCGCGGGTTCGACGCGGACCATGGCACCGACATCGCGTTCTTCACCGACGGCATGCCGATCAACCTCCGGAGCCATGCGCACGGCCAGGGTTATACGGATCTGAACTTCATCATCCCCGAGACCATCAAAGGCGTGGACGTGGTCAAGGGCGCGTCTCACGTGGAGTTCGGTGACTTCGCCACCGCTGGGGCGGTGAACTTCGTCACGCGCGACGTGGTCGAAGAAGGCCTCGTCCAACTGGCCGGCGGGATGTTTGATACACAGCGGCATCTGCTGATGCTGTCGCCCACCCGAGAGAAGGTGCGCACGCTGCTGGCCGCGGAGGGCTACTACACCAACGGGCCCTTTGAGAACCCCAACAACTATTTTCGGTTCAATGGCCTGGCGAAGGCCACCCTGAACCCGACGAGCCGGTCGGAGCTGAGCCTCGCTGGGAGCTTGCAGAAGTCTCAGTGGCATGGGTCCGGAGAGATTCCCCTCCGGGCCGTGCTGAACGGGTCTCTGGACCGGTTCGGGGCCGTTGACCCGTCCGAAGGGGGCAACACGACCAGGGCGACCGGCCGGCTGAACTATCACTATGACACGCCGTCGGGCGGCAAGGGGTTTGCGAACCTGTACGCGCAGTACTACCGGCTGGACCTGTACACCAATTTCACCTTCTTCCTAACTAACCCGGTCAACGGGGACGGCATCCAGCAGGCGGACCGGCGGCTGATCTACGGCGGGGATGCCGGATGGCGGCAAGCCGGGAAGGTCCTAGGGGCGGCCAGCGTCGCCACGGCCGGGGTTCAGACGCGCGTGGATGACATCCATGTCCGGCTCGGGACGCAGGTGAGACGGCAGCCGCTGGCCACGACGACGGACAGCGACATTCTGGAAGCCTCGTACGCGCCGTACCTCAAGCTGGAGGTGCAGCCGGCGCCCTGGCTGCGGCTCGCGGGCGGCGGCCGGCTGGATGTCTTTACCTTCGATGTCCGCAACCGGTGCGCCACCTGCGCCATCCAGCCGGCCGGCCGGCAGACCTCGGCTCTGCTCACGCCCAAGGCCAACGTGATCCTGGGTCCCTGGTTCCGCACGGAATTCTTCCTAAACTACGGCCAGGGGTACCACAGCAATGATGCCCGGGGTGTGGTCGTCGGCGGGGTGCCGCTCGCCCGGGCCACAAGCTATGAGGTCGGGCTGCGCACGAAGCCCTGGGAGCAGTTCGAGTTCATCACCACCCTGTGGGCCCTGGACCTGCAGTCCGAGCTCGTGTTTGTGGGGGACGAGGGCACGACCGAACCCCGAGGCCCCACACGCCGGTACGGCTTGGAGGTCGGAGGCCGTGGCCAAGTGCTCGGCCCGCTCTATTTCAACGGAAGCTGGACCTGGACCCATGCGGAGTTCCGCGACACAGGCCTGGCGGTCCCCTTGGCGCCCGAGCATACCGCCTACGCCGGGCTGCTGCTGCGCTGGCCGGAAGGGCTATCCTCACAGTTGCAGATGACCTACCTCGGCACCAGGCCGCTGACTGAGACGCGGAGCGTGAGCGCCCCGTCGTGGACCGTGTTCGATCTCATCGAGCGCTACCAGCTTCCGGTCAAGCTGCCGTATGGCCGACTGGAAGCGTTTCTCAGCATTCAGAACTTGCTGGATACCAAATGGGAACAGGCCGTCTTCTTCTTCGAGTCGCGGTTGCGGAATGAGCCGGCCGGCGCGAGCGACATTCACTTCGTTCCGGGGATGCCGCGGTTTTTCATGGGCGGCCTGGCGTGGTATTTTTAGGGCTGGCGTGGGGATTGGCTCCCTTATCTCTCCGGGCCGTCAAGGCTGCGTGGAGTCGAAGCGCTGGCCGTCGTCGATCGGGACAGAGGCCGGGCTGCGATCATGGGGCACGCCGACCGACACGGTTCCGGTGCAGGTCCCGCCCTTCCCGTCGTCGGCCGTGAACGCAATCTGGTAGATCCGCCCGTTACCGGTCCCCGAGCGTTCCTGCCGGACCTGCGCGACGGGGGTGCCGATGCCAAAGCCGTCCGGACTGGTGTCACCGTCGCCCACCCCGTTCACCGGCTCGTCCTGTGTGATCCCGGTGATGCGGATCGCCACCGGGTCCTTGTTGGGATCCGCGACCTGCTGGATCACGATCGTGGCCAGTTTGTGGTTCGGCGGCCAGAGCCGCGCAAGACTGGACACGGCCTGGCTGCAGACGGGCGGCTGGTTGGGCATGCCCTCGAAGCGAAGCGGGAGCACGAGGCCCAGCGTGCTGATCCGGCTAAAGGAACAGTTGTTCGCTTCCTCCAACTCGATGATGCGGCCGGGGGCGTCAGCGCACGCGGCCAGGTGATAGGTCCCCGCGGGCAGATCGCCGGGCATGGCGAGGGTGACGGTGGCGGCTTGGCTGCGCTCCCCGGGGCCGAGCGCCGGCACGGTGCGTTCCCCGAGGGCGCGGGCGGTGGCGGGATTGACGACTGGGTCGGCGGAGAGAAAGTAGCGGGTCGTGGATGGCGGCGAGGCGACCGAGCCTTCGTTTGCTGTCCATTCGGTCAGAAAGAAGGGTTGGCCCCCTTCGGATTCCAGCAACGGGGGGACGAAGTGCGGCACGACGAGATCAGGCCCACCCGCCCACGTCACTTCGGCGGAGGTGAGCTCGGTGATGGCCTCGCCAAAGAGGCCGATGGCAATCGTATCGGTGCCGAGTTGGGTGCTCGTGTAGGTAAAGGCGAGCTGGCCTTGGTCGTTGGTGACCCCGCTGAAACTGAGCCCTTGGTTGGGGCCGTCGGTCACCAGAAACCCGAGGTCGAAGCCGGGGATGCGCGC
>CAZTUO010000294.1:0-4258 GCA_964616355.1 uncultured Nitrospira sp. | reverse complement strand
AACTCCAGGCCCACGCCTGGAGTCGGCGGAAGCCCCTGACTTCCTCGCCCCCAGGGGCCGCAACCGTCTGGGGGCACGGCCTGCAAGCCGTGGTGGGTTCGAGACCCACCTGCGCCAATCACGGCGCAGAGGCCCCGAAGGGCAGGGAGGACAGGGCGTTGCAGCGCCTTGGGGCTTCCGCTAGGCCCTCCGGCCCCAGAGGGGGTGAGGGCAGGAGGCGAGAATGCCGATGTGGTCTGAGTACCACGAAGAAATGCTGCCAGAGCCCCCGTGGACCTGGGGCATCGTGGCAGACCTTAATCGCTGGGGCGAGCGGGAGCTCGCCCTGGCCATGGCCGAGGCTGAACACAACGGGTTCAGCCCGGCCATGTACCTACCGCTGCGCCTGTACACGCAGGTGCAGCATCACAGGGTGGACTGGGTGGAAGCCCCAGCCCACCCAGAGGAGGAGAACGATGCCGCTTTATAATTGCACCCCCCACCCCATCGTGGTGGTGGGGGAAAACGGCAAGACAAGCACGTATTTTCCTTGCGGATTCATAGCCCGCCTGGACGAGGAGGTGGTCAGCCTCACCCCCAGGCGGGTGACGGTCGGGCGCTTCGAGCCCGAGGCGCTGATAGTGAAGATTCGCTATCAGCGCCTCTGGGACCTGGCCCGGCGTATCCGTGCCGGAGCCCGCAAGGAGGTGCCCCCCTGGGGCGACCCGGCGCCCGGGGACCTCTTTGTGGTGTCCCGGCCTGTGGCCGAGAGGGCCCAGGCCGAGGATATAGTCTGCCCTGGCGACCTGGTCCGGGACGACCAGGGCAGGGTGATAGAGTGCAAGGTGTTCTACACCTTCGCACCGATCACCGAGGCAGAAAATGCGGCCCTGGGGGCCGCCGACGCCATGAAGGATAAGGATGATTAGCCCTGCCCAGGCATAGGCTTGGGCAGGGCCTCTTGCTTCGACCCGCCGCCAGGCTCAGCCTGGCACTAGGGTACTGGCCCTCCGGCCCCGGAACGGGGTGAGGGCACAGGAACGAGAATGAATACTCGTATAAACCGCGTCGAGAGACAATTCCTTGTCGACCGGATGCGGGGCTGGAAAGCGGAGGCGTGTAGCGGATACAGCCCCCGCATCTTGAAACGGCTCGTTGCAAAGGGACTGTGCGACGAAGGGGGAAGACCATTCCCCTTTGTCGCTCAGCAGCTGGAGGAGTTAATCTCCTCCGGCAAGCATATCCGGCAGGACATCACTAGTATCGCCCTCCGGCCCCGGAACGTGGGCGAGGGCAGAAGGAGCAGCATGAAAGACTCCTTCGGAAACCCTATTGACCCAAAGTCCCTCTCCACGTCATACCTGCGATTCCTGGCGCAGGTGTGGGAGGGCTCCATACCTGATATCGTGAAGCACAAACACGAGAGTCAGGTTACATGGTGTCCATACGACCCCCAGTTCGAGGAGGTGTATGCCGACCGGAACACCCCCTTCCGGTACGTCTGGCACTACTACCGCAGTGCGGTTGACGGCCAGATTTATGTCCGCCGAAACAGCGGATACTGGCGGGTGCCTGACGGCATCGTCGATTCACTACCAGAACTAGCCCTGGCTAGCCTTGGCCTGTTCAAGGATGTTTAGCCCTCCGGCTCCTGACGGGGTGAGGGCAGCAGGAGGAGCAGTGAGCACATTGAGCATGCTAAAAGCCGAGGCCCAGCGGAGGGCCAGGGCCACAGGCAAGAACGTGTATATCGGCGTCCGTGATGGCAAGTGGGCCATCGTGGACGGCCCCGAGAACGCCAGGTATGACGTGGAGCCGTCGGGGGCCATCTGGGAGGTGGTCGGCTATGAGAGCGACCTGGACCCCGGAGACCCCACCAGGTAGAGAGCAGAGGGGCCCGGGCCTCTGGCCCGGGTGTAATGCGGTGGGCCGGTCCCAACCCCGGCCAAAACCAACGCCGCAGAGGGGCCGAGTGGCCCCGGAAGGGAGTTGTCAAGTGACAACCAGGTTCACGGTCCATATCCCAGTTGAAGACGCTGTGTTGCGGCGCCATGCCGTTGCCACAGGGGAGGTGCTCCACTCTCCCGTGGCCGTCGATATAGATTTGTCGGAGTTCGCGCCCGAAGAGCGGGCGCGGCTCCTGGAGGTCATTGGCTTGCCCGACGTCAGCGGCGTCGCCAAGCCTTTTTATTTCCATCCCCGCAGCCGCTTCAGCTCCTCAGTCCTCCCGGCCAGCCGCGAGGACTGGCTGGCCTTTCTCGCCCAGGCCGAGGAGTTCCTGGCCCGATTGGCCGCAGAGCACGCCGAGCAGCAGGCCAAGGAACAGGCCGCCCGCCAACGGGAGATCGCCGAGACCGAGCAGCGGCTCATAGAGCTCGAGGCCATGAGCGATGAGGAGCTCCTGGCCCAGTATCGCCTCAATGCCAGCCTGGTTTTTATCCCCCGACACTGTCCTGCTGAACTCGAGCGGCGTATAGTTGCCATCCGCCAGCGCGGGGAGACCCTGGCGGAGACAGATCGAGCGGCGCAGGAGGCCAAGGAGCGGGCCGAGCGCGAGCGCCGGGCAGCCGAGAAGGCTGCTTGGATCGCTCAGCAGGGCTCGGATTTTCTCCGCAAGGCCTGCGGCGAGGGCTATGACTGCCAGCGCCGCTATGTGGAGGAGCGCATGGCCTTGGAGCTCGGGCCCCAGTGGTATATCGACTGGAATGACGAGCTCCGCTGGCGCTCCAGGTCCTGCCCCTCGGAGGCGGCCCTGGAGGAGGCCCTTCGCCTCCACGAGCACGGTGCCACCGTCGTCTGGGTCACCCTCTGGCCGGACGAGGACCAGGAGGAGGGGGAGGCGGTGGTCATCGAGAATTACCTGGGACGGTACACTGTCTATCGCCCAATGTAAATCCACTGTGGGGGAGCTGGCCACAACCAGCTCCCCCATTTATTTGCAGGAGGAGAAATATGTTGATGGACCCCGATGTCACAAGGGACCTGCTCAAAGCTGACCTCTCCGAAGTGGCCCAAACTCTCCAGCGCGGCCACTGGATGCTCGGCGTGGACCCGTGCGACGAAAAATCCTGGGCGTGCGCCAGGGTGACGGGCGATGACATCCTGGCCCTGGCCATCCACTATGCCGCATCCAGATACCCCCTGGCGGAGGACCGCGACGTGGCCAGCTTCGCTACTCTCATCCAATATTTTGCCACCGGGATGTACGGGGGATTCGGGACGGAGGAATACGGCAGGGAGAAGCTGGCCCACGAAACCGTCCTGCGCATGGCGGGGGGATATTCGCTACCCCACAGCCATTGGAGTATCATACCGCAGGCTCTAGTGGACGGCAGCCCTAGCCCCGAATTTACGAGGCGTGCATTGCGCGTCCTGGAAGGGATATACTTCCAAGGGAAGACCGCCACGGAAACGTTCCTCGAAGAGAGTACACATGAAGAGTGACGCGGCGCGCGAGCTGGCCAAGCGACGATGGGAAAAGGCCCCTGTCCGGCCTTGCCTCGTTTGCGGAGCGCCGACGAAAGGCAAGACCTGCTCCAACCGCTGCCGCCAGCGCCTCGCCTATCAACGCCGTCGAGAACGAAAGAAGTAGCGCGCATCTGTGGTATAATACGTCGTGAATTGTCCCCACGGAGGCGACGTGACGAAGCTCGTGGCTACACGCTTCGCGCTGGCGGGGGTGGGTCTGACACTAGTCGCCGCCGGCCTTATCCTCTTTGACCTCCGTATCGCCCTCATCGTTATCGGCGCCATTCTCCTCGCCCTGGCCATCTGGAGCTGAGATGAAGCTCATTAGTCTCCTGGAGGCCCGCGCCAGCGTCGTCAATCCGCTCCATCCACGAGACCCAGCCCTCGCTGAACTGTTTGGCCTCACCGATACCACGCCTGCAGGCGTGGCCGTTGATTATAACAAAGCCCTCGCCCTCACAGCCTTTTGGGCCGGCGTCCGCCGCATTTCTCAAGACTTGGGCTCTTTGCCCGTGGATGTATTTGAACGGGAAGGAGACAATCGGCGGCGGCCTGCCGAGGCCCATCCAGTGGCGCGGCTTTTGCGAGAGCCCAACCCCTGGCAGACCGACATGGAATTCTTCGAATTGCTGATCAGCCATCAGGTCAGCACTGGCAACTCCTATGCCGAAATAGAATATGATCAAGGCGGGCGGCCAATTGCCCTCTGGCCGCTGCTCCCGGACCGGACCGGCATTGAAGTCCGCAACGGTGAAAAGCTCATATGGACCATCGTCAATGGCCAAAAGGTTTGGCTCTCGGCTGACCGGGT
>CAZTUO010000293.1:2391-4264 GCA_964616355.1 uncultured Nitrospira sp. | reverse complement strand
CGCGGCGTTCTTGAGCAGGTCCCGGTCCAGCGTCGGTTCGTCCACGAACGCGCGCAGGATGCCCGTCTCGTACTGCATCTTCCCGAACCGGGCGAGCAGCCCCTCGAAGGCGATCAGCTTTTTGAGGATCGGCAACAGCCGCCGGCCCGTCACGTAGCTCTGCGCGCTCTCGAGGTACAGCTCGACCTCCTCGACCGCCAGGTCCGCGAGGTAGTCGTTCAGCGCGTTCTCGTCCTTGAGGTACCGCTCGGTCTTGCCTTTCTTCACTTTGAACAGGGGCGGCTGCGCGATGTAAATGTAGCCCTTCTCGATCAGCTCGACCATCTGGCGGTAGAAGAACGTGAGCAGCAGCGTGCGGATGTGGCTCCCATCCACGTCCGCGTCGGTCATCAGGATGATCTTGTGATAGCGGGCCTTGGCGAGGTCGAAGCTCTCCTTGTCGTCCTTCGCCTTGTCGCCCTCCTCCCGGTCCTCCCGCTTGCGCCCGATGCCGGTGCCCAGCGCCATGATCAGCGTCCGGATCTCCTCGCTCGAGAGCATCTTGTCGAAGCGCGCCTTCTCGACGTTGAGGATCTTGCCCTTCAGCGGCAGGATCGCCTGGAACCGCCGGTCGCGCCCCTGCTTGGCGGACCCGCCGGCCGAGTCGCCCTCCACGATGAACAGCTCGCTGTGCGCCGGGTCCCGCTCCGAGCAGTCGGCCAGCTTGCCCGGCAGCGAGGCGCCGTCGAGCGCGCTCTTGCGGCGGATCAGTTCCTTGGCCTTCCGCGCCGCCTCGCGCGCCCGCGCCGCCTCGACCGCCTTCGCGACGATCTTGCGGGCGACGGGCGGGTTCTCCTCGAAGTAGGTCCCGAGCGCCTCGTTGACCGCGGCCTCGACGATCCCCTTGACCTCGCTGTTCCCGAGCTTCGCTTTGGTCTGCCCCTCGAACTGCGGGTTCCGGAGCTTCACGCTCACGACCGCGGTGAGGCCCTCGCGCACGTCGTCGCCCGTGAGCGACTCCGCGTCCTTCTTGAGCAGGTCGTTCGCGTTCGCGTAGTTGTTGATCGTCCGGGTGAGCGCGGCCTTGAACCCGACGAGGTGCGTGCCGCCTTCGCGCGTGTTGATGTTGTTGGCGAAGGAGTAGAGGTTCTCCGCGTAGCCGTCGTTGTACTGGAGGGCGACCTCTAGGATCAGATCCTCCTTGCGGACCTCGATGAAGATCGGCTTGTGGAGCGGCGTCTTGGCTTCGTTCAGATGCTCGACGAAGGACACGATGCCGCCCTTGTAGCAAAAGACCTGCTCCTTTTCGTGGACCATGTCCTTGAGCGTGATCTCGAGGCCCTTGTTGAGGAAGGCCAGCTCCCGGAGGCGCTGGGCGAGCACATCGAAGCTGAACTCGGTGGTCTCGAAAATCTGCGGGTCCGGCTTGAAGGTGACCTTGGTGCCGCGCTTGCGGGTCTTGCCCGTCACCTTCAGCGGCGCCGTGGGCTTGCCCCGCTCGTAGCGCTGCTCGAAGACCTGCCCGTCCTGCCAGATCTCCAGCTCCAGCCACTCCGAGAGCGCGTTCACGACCGAGATGCCGACCCCGTGGAGGCCGCCGGACACGGTGTAGGCGCCCTGCTCGAATTTCCCGCCCGCGTGGAGCATGGTGAGGGCCACCTCGGCCGCGGACTTCTTCTGCGTCGGGTGCATGCCCGTGGGGATGCCGCGCCCGTTGTCCACGACCGTGACGCTCCCGTCAATCTGGAGCGTGACCTCGATCGTGTTGCCAAAGCCGGCCATGTGCTCGTCCACGCTGTTGTCCACGACCTCGTAGACGAGGTGATGCAGGCCGTCGGGGCCAGTGCTTCCGATGTACATGGCCGGCCGCTTGCGGACGGCTTCGAGCCCCTCC
>CAZTUO010000293.1:268-2381 GCA_964616355.1 uncultured Nitrospira sp. | reverse complement strand
GGACCTTGATCTGGTCCGGGCTGTAGCTGTCGGACCTCGCCAGCCCCCTGGCCACGTCGGGCTCGACAGCTTCCCCGGCCTTGCCGTCAGGTTCTTTCGCCACCATCAGCCTCCTCAGCCCACCGCGCCGCGTCCCCCGTCCCTGCGTCATCACACCTTGACGGGCATGACGACGCAGGTGAAGCCCGCGTGGCCCGGCTCCCGGATGAGGCAGGGGCTCAGGGGGTTCTCCATCTGGAGAGACACCGCGTCGCCGTCCATGACCCCTAGCGCATCCAGCAGGTACCGGGCGTTGAAGCCGGTGGTCAGCGTCTCGCCGTTGTACTGCGCGGGGAGCTCTTCGGTCGCCTCGCCGAAGTCGGGATTGCTGGAGAAGAGGGTCATCCGGCCGCGCGCGAGCGTCATCTTGACCGCGTTCGTCTTGTCCCGCGAGAGGATCGCGACCCGCCGGAGCGCCCCCTCGAACTCGCCCCGCGCCACCGTGGCCCGCTTGTCCGGATCCCTGTCCTTCGGGATGACCTGCTGGTAGTTGGGGTAATTCCCCTCCATGAGCCGCGAGGTCAGCAGCAGGCCGCTCTTCCGGAAGATCATCAGGTTTTTCGTGAAGCCAAGCAGCGGCTCGCCGTCCCCCTCTTCGAGCAGCCGGCGCATTTCCTGGGCCGCCTTCTTCGGCACGATGGCCTTGATCTCCCGCGGCCCGTCCTTCGCCGGCGGGGCGGCGACGTCCTGCTCCGCGAGCGCGAGCCGGTGGCCGTCGGTGCCGACCAGCCGCAGGGTCGTCTTCTTCTCGGCCAGGACGATCGTGACGAGGAGGCCGTTCAGGATGTACCGGGCGTCGTTGTCGCCCACGGCGAAGAGGGTCTTCCGGAGGAGGTCCGCCAGCCCCGCACCTTCCACCGGGGTGAGCCCCTCCCGCTCGATCACCGGCATGGCCGGATAGTCGGCACTGGGGAGGCCGACGATCTTGAACTGGCTTTTGCCCGCGACGATGGTCGCCCAGTTGTTCTCGTCCACGGTGAGGCCGAGCTCGCCGTCCGGCAGTTCCTTGAGGATTTCGTAGAGCTTCCGCGCCGCGAGCGTGATCGAGCCTGGCTCCTCGACGGTCGCCTTGTAGAGCCCGCGCATCCCGATCTCGAGGTCCGTGGCGAGGATGTCCACGCCCTCCGGCTTGGCTTCGAGGAGGATGTTCGACAGGATCGGCATGGTGTTCCGCTTCTCGACCACCCCCTGCACCCGCTGCAGCCCGGTCAATAACTCGTCCCGTGCGATTCGTAGCTTCATGAGGCTCTCCCTCTGCGGGGGGTCCTACCCCTTGGTGATTTGCGCCTTCAGGCTGTCGAGCGTGGCCCGGAGGCCCGCATCCGCTTCCTTGGCCTTGGCGATCTGCTTGCACGCGTGGATGATCGTCGTGTGGTCCTTGCCGCCGAAGTGGCGCCCGATCTCAGGGAAGGAGGCGTCCGTCAGCTCGCGGCAGAGGTACATGGCGATCTGCCGGGGGTGCACCAGCGTCTTGCTGCGCCGCCGCGACTTCAAGTCGGAGGTCTTGACGTGGAACCGCTCGGCGACGGCTTCCTCGATGTCGACCATCGTGATGATCTTCTTCTTTTCACCGATGATGTCCCGGAGCACGTTCTTGGCCATCTCCATCGTGATGGGATGCCCGGTCAGGGAGGAATAGGCGCCGAGGCGGACGAGGGACCCCTCTAGCTCGCGGATGTTGTTCTTCATGTTCTCGGCGAGGAACAGGATCACGTCGTCGGGGAGCGCGACCCCTTCGTCTTCGGACTTCTTCCGCAGGATCGCGATGCGCGTTTCGACGTCCGGGGGCTGAAGATCCGCGATGAGGCCCCATTCAAACCGCGAGCGGAGGCGCTCTTCGATGTCCGGCATCTCCTTCGGGAACCGGTCGCTCGAGAGCACGATCTGTTTGCGCGCCTCGTAGAGCGTGTTGAACGTGTGGAAGAACTCCTCCTGGGTCCGCTCCTTCCCGGCGAGGAACTGCACGTCGTCAATGAGGAGCATGTCTATGTTGCGGTACCGCTTCCGTAGGTCGATCATCTTGTCGTAGCGGATCGAGTTGATCACCTCGTTGGTGAACTGCTCGGTCGTCACA
>CAZTUO010000293.1:0-244 GCA_964616355.1 uncultured Nitrospira sp. | reverse complement strand
GCAGGTCGGCACGCTCCGCGACGTGGTTGCCGATCGCGTTCAGGAGGTGGGTCTTCCCGAGCCCCACGCCGCCGTAGATGAACAGCGGATTATAGGCCTGGGCCGGGCGCTCGGCGACCGCGAGGCTGGCTGCGTGCGCGAACTGGTTGCTCGCGCCGACGACGAAGGTCTTGAAGGAGTAACGGGGATTCAGGTTGGCTCCCCTGCGCGGACGGGGTGCGCCTGCCCCCCTCCCACCCACGGC
>CAZTUO010000292.1:0-4295 GCA_964616355.1 uncultured Nitrospira sp. | reverse complement strand
CGTGTAGCGCCCCGCCCGGTCTGGCTCGACCACGACCAGGCGGGCCACACGTCCGGCGAACGCGGTCAGCGCCCGCTCCGGCACGGGCCAGAGCACCCTGGGGTACAGGGCTGCGACCTTGAGGCCGAAGCTTCGGCACAGGGCAACGGCTTCCCGGACCACCCCCTGGGCCGCTCCCCAGGTCACGTAGCCAACCTCCGCGCCAGGCTCCCAGTCTTCGTCTCCCTCCAGAGCCCTGTCCTCCACCGGGTCGCCCGACGCGCTGGGATCCGTGCGTGACGCTTTCCCCACCAGGGCGAGGAGCTGGTGGACCGGCAGGCTCTCCTGCCGGCCGGTCAAGAGCCGGTCGGCGACGATCCAGACCGCCTCGCCCCTGGCCCGACTCGCGCGACGCGCCGCCGCCGTCAGCCCGAGCACATCCCGCAGCGAGCCTGCCACCGCCACGAGCGACGGCCGGCCGGGCCCGCCGGCAACCACGCCTGTCGGATCCGCGACTCCGAGCAACACCCCGACTTCGCGGTCCATCTCCCCCCAACCCCGCAGGACGGGCACGCCACGCCACGGTGCAGCCGGGGGCTCCGCCCAGAGATGCTTGAGGTGCCGCTCCAGCCAGGCCGCCGGCGAGCGGTCCAGAGCCTCCTGGCACGTGTCCCCGCACTCGCAGCGCCCTAGCCCAAGAGCCAGCCTTTGCGCCTGACGCGCGTTGAGGAGGACCTGCCGGACCGGCGCGGTCAGAGCGGGGAGCCCAAGGATATCCCGCTTCTCTAAGTGCGCCGCCGCAAAGCGCAGCCCGGCGTCAAAGTAGCGGAGGCCGACGCGGGGCCGTACTCGGTCACAGGCCGGAGCCGCAGGGATGCCCAGCAGATGCGTCAGGACTCCCGCCGCGATGAGCCCCCGGCCGTCAAAGGTGAAGCCGCATTGCCGACGTAGCTTGCGAAACGGGACCCCATACGCCACGACGCCCGGCGGCGGCCCCGCCGTAGGTGACCACGCGTCGGGCTCGCACACGAGCACGCCGCCGGGCTGCACGGCGCGCCCCGCCGCCTGAAGCCCATGCCGATCCACACAGACCACCACATCGCAGCCGGCTCCCAGGGAACTGATCGGCTCCGTCGAGACCCGCAGCCGCACCGAGGCCGTGCGGCCCCGGTCGGGGCCGCGCCCGCCTATCACCCGATATCCCAGCCCGCTGAGGATTTCCTCGAGGGCCGTCGCCCCGGCTGCCAGACCCGCCGGCCCCGCGCCCGCCAGCTTGAGGACGAGGTCCGGAATCCGCTCGGATCGGACGGGAAGCCATGCTGTCAAGGGGGCCATTGGGCGAGACGCTCACTCCGGACGCTTGGCTTTGCGAGAGGAGGCCGCGCCCCCCTTCAGCCACTGGACGCGGTAGCCGTGCAAGAAGAGGTGATCGTAGAGCGCAGAGAGGAAGGCCCGCCCGTCAGAGGGCCGCCGGATCGTCCCGTCGAAATCCGTGACGCCCTGTTGAAAGGCGGTCGCGTAGAGGCCAGCATGGTTCGTGGTGACGTGGCCGGTTCGCGGGTCGAATTGGACGAGGGCGTGCCGGCCGCGCGGCAGAGGAATGAGCACCACTTCCATCACGCGTGTTCTCCCTTCGGCCATGTCGTTACCGCTTTCGTTTCTTCCCGGATGCCCGCCCTTTGCTCGCTTTCTTCGTGGCTGCCTTTTTCTTGGTCGCCATGTCGTCCCTCCCTTGGTCCTGGCTCGTGGCGGCTGGTCGCGCCGACCACGGTTAGGCCACCGCAGCGACTCGTTCCGCCCCGTGGTTGGCCCGGCGCTGCGTGCCGGTCAGCCGAATGGTTTTGCCGTCCGCCGGCATGGGGATCCCGAGCTCGGTGCGGACGGCGCGAAAGATCTCGATGATCTGGTCGAGCTTGCGAACGTCGAGGTCCTGGACGCTGAGCATGGCATCCTCATGGATGTCGTGGCAGAACGCGATCGTGAGACAGTTCGTGCCGGCGCGCACCATCCGCAGCGCCAGGTTCGCATAGTGACAATGGATCCCGATGAACAGCGCCACCTCGATCTTGTTGTGCCAGATCGTCAGATTCGGGTGATTCGGGTTGATGCCTTCTTCGGGGTCAATCTTCGGGTATTTCGGCCGGTAGTCCGGCATCGGAATGATCATGACCCCGGGGATTTCCGCCGCCAGCCGGAGCAGGGCCTGCCCCTTGGCGATCCAGTCCGGATGCCAGGCCCAGAGGTAGAGCGGGCCGGGGAAAATCGTGGGATTGGCGCGCGTGAACATCTGGCGGGCCGCCTCTCTGATCACCCGGTCTTCCGGGGCCTCGCGCCCGTAGAGCAGGCCCGCCCCGGAATCGGGAATGGTCACGCCCAACTCCATGGCCGAGGGCGGCTGGAAGCCGATGGGCCCGACGTCAATGATGCGTTCCGTGCGGCTGGGACTGTCCGCGATCATCCGTCCTCCTTTTGATCAGCAACGCCACTTTATCCTTCCGCAGTTCGATCAGGGCCTGGTGGCACTGGCCGCAGACCATCCCGTTCGTGGCCGAGTCAAACCAAAGCGCCAGCGCAGGCCGGCAGCATTTGGGGCAACGGACTGGTGGGGCATGTCGAAATTCAGGACCGTCCCCCGCGAGATCCACGAGCGTACCTCCTGAGTGGAGGCGGCTGTCGCTTGGCCCGCTCGACGGCGAGCAGGACGTTGCCGGTGACGGCCTCCTCGTTCGCCGTGATCGCCTGGGCTCGCCGCTCTGCGTCCAGATAGCGACCTTGGCCGATCAGGGCTTCGATCGCGTTCACGCTGGCCGTCACCCCGTCGAGGCTGGCCTTGACCTCGCCCAACTTATCGGACATTCCGGCGGCGGAAGCTGCGGCCAGCCGTTCCTGGGCCGACTCCAGGAGCGCGCGGAGCGCCTGCATATGCTTTCTGGCCCGGTCCCGAGCCGCCTCCTTCCTGACCCCGGTCTTGTCAATGACGTGGAGGGCATCCCGCCTGACTTGGCTCAATAGGCGGTCGGCCTTTCTGTAGGACCGGAAGACGGGAAAGACCCGTTCTTGATCGGCTAACTCCTCCTTGGCCCGGTTGAACGACTCCTCAAGCCTGGTAAACTCCTCGCTCGCATATTCGGGCGCTCCAACCGCCCGGGCGATCTCGATCGCTTTCTGCGTCGCCTCGAACGCCTCCACCGGGGGTTGCGCACAGCCAGCGCCGAGCAGCACGAGCCCGCAGACGCTCAGTCGGAACCCGGCACGCCCACGGATGTCCACCGCCGCTGCTCCGTCAACAGCCCCCGGCCTCGTCCTTCGGCTCGGCAATGGGGGACCTGTTTAGCACAGGCGATGCCAACGTCCGCGTCAATTCGGGACTTCGAAATGTTGCGTGAAGAATGAAGAGGTTAGGCGGATCCGCAGCGGAGCGGGCCTCGCCAGACCCTGGACGGCACGTCGGGTTCTGCAAAGATTGCAGCACGAGGCCAGGGACCTCGTGGCCGAGCTGTCCAACTTTCGCAGAGCGTCAAAGAGGATAGCTGACGCCCGCGTCCGGGGAGGGGCCTGCAATTCTTGCGGGTGGCTTGCCGGAAGGCCGCTCCTGGCAGGGGGTCACAGGAGGCGCGGGGCGTTGAGCAGGCTCCTGGGCAAGTCAGTTGCGAATGCCATATTCCTTGATCTTGTACTGGAGGGTTCTCGGACTGATCCCCAGCAGCTTCGCCGCCTGTTCTCGGTGGGCGGTCACCTCGGCCAACGTCCTGCGGATGACTTCCCGTTCGATGTCCTCGAGCGGAGTACCCAGCTGAATCACCATCGTGCGGACGTCTTCGCGGCTGTTCTGGATTTCCTCCGGGAGATGCTGCGGCCGGATCGTGGGCTCAGGGACGGTCACCACGAGCCGCTCGATGAGATTCCGGAGCTGGCGGATGTTGCCCGGCCAGGCATAAAGCCGGAGCAGTCGCATCGCTTCCGGGGAGACCTCTTGGCGCGGGCGCTGGTGCTGCGCGGCGAATTCCGTGAGGAAGCGCTCAACCATCAGCGGAATGTCATCCGCCCGGTCCCGGAGCGGCGGGAGCTTGATCGGAATGACGTTGAGCCGGTAGTAGAGGTCCTCCCGGAAGGTCCCCTCCTTGACGGCTGCTTCCAGATTCCGGTTGGTGGCGGCGATGATGCGCGCGTCCACCTTCACGACCTTCGTGCCACCCAAGCGCCGGAATTCCTTGGTCTCCAACACCCGGAGGAAATCCACCTGGGACTTCAACGAAAGCTCCCCGATCTCGTCGAGGAACAGCGTCCCGCCGTCGGCGGTTTCGAACAGCCCGGCG
>CAZTUO010000291.1:2650-4301 GCA_964616355.1 uncultured Nitrospira sp. | reverse complement strand
AGCTCATGCGGCCCATGAAGGGATCAATGATCGTCTTGAAGACGTAGCCCGAGAAGGGCTCGGCGGGGCTGGGCTGTCGGCGCACCGGCTCGCCCGTGTGGGGGTCCGTCCCTTCGATCGGCCTGGTCTGCGTCGCCTCCGCTGGTGACGGAAGATATTCGGCCAGGGCGTCCAGCACGAGCGTGCTCCCGATGTTGCGTACCGCGGAGCCGCAGAGCACGGGGACGAACAACCGCGACCTGGTGCCCGCTTTGAGCCCCTGGCGAATCTCGTCGGTCGTGAGGTCGCCTTCGGACAGGTACTTCTCTAGGAGGCGGTCGTCCGTCTCGGCGACGCCTTCCACGAGCTTCTTCCGCGCCTCGGCCACGACGCCGGCTAGGTCGGCGGGAACGGTCCCGGCCTGCACCTTCGGACTGTCCTTGACCGGCCGGACGGCTGAGCCCGCAACCAAGTCCACCACGCCCTCCAGCCCCCCCGCCTCGCCGATCGGAACAGCGATCGGGAGCCCCTTGAACTTCAGAGCCTTCTCGCACTCCTCGAGCACCGGCCCCACCGCCGTCCGCTCCTTGTCCAGCTCGTTGACGAACAGGAGGCAAGGCAGGCCCCGCTCCGTGATCACCGCCCAGATCTTCTCCAGCTCCGTTCTGATGCCGGACGAGGCACCTAGCACGATCAGGACCGCGTCCACGGCCGAGACCGCAAGCTTGGCCTCGCCAAGGAAGCTGAGGGCGCCCGGCGCATCCACGAGGTTGAACGTCGTGTCCTTCCAGTCGAAGTGCAGGACGGCCGCGCTGATCGAGAATTGCCGGTGAATTTCCTCTGGCTCGAAATCCGACACGGTGTTCCCGCCGGGTACCGATCCCATCGCGGGAATCACCCCGGCGCTGTACAGCAGGGCTTCCACCAGCGACGTTTTGCCGGCCCCGGTGTACGAGACCACCGCGATGTTGCGGATTCTTTCGCTTCTGGGTTCCTTCATGACTCCTCCATGAGGGTCGGCTCGGTCAGACCGGTACGGATGACCCGCGGACCCGCAAGCTTGCGCAGCAGCTCTCCCCAGAGCCCGTCCGGGTCCCGGTCGAAGACGCTGGCCGGGTCGGCCTGCAGGGTCGCCCAGGAGCCCATCGCCATTTCGGCCTCGAGCTGGCCGGGGGCCCAGCCGGCATAGCCCGCATAGGCCCGGAACGTCTCACCCGGACCGGCCTTGTGGAGCAAACGCTCCATGAACTCGACGCTGCCCCCCAGGTAGACCCCGTCCATGACTTGGCTGGCGTCAGGAGGGGCCTCTTGCACGCGAAAGAGCAGAAGCACGCCAGTCGGCTGGACGGGCCCTCCCAGAAAGAGGCGGTGCTTCGTCCCTTTCAGCGCGGCGATCCCGGGGAGCGCGTCAGCGAGCAGCACCGGAGACGGACGGTTCACGATCAAGCCGAGGGTCCCCTGCGGACCATGTTCGCATAACAGGACGACAGTTTCGCGAAAGTTGGGATCTGCGAGCGCCGGGCTGGCGATCAGAAAGACACCCTTTGCCGGCGGCGGCATCTGGATCGGGAATGCCCGCATTGGGGCCAGCCGTTCGGCGTGGACCGGGATGCCGGGGCCGCCCGACACGAGCAGCGCCACAAAGGGAAAGCTCGGTGGATCGGCGCTCAGG
>CAZTUO010000291.1:0-2640 GCA_964616355.1 uncultured Nitrospira sp. | reverse complement strand
AGCCCGCCGCCCAGGGCAGGGCTCTTACCGCCCCCTGCCAGAGGAACGGACACGCGCGCACTAGGCACCTCGTGAGCGCTCAGGTTTCTGATCTGTGGTCGCTTATACCAAAACTCAGGTGTGTGGGCAAATCCTTTCCCGGGCGGTCCGGCCCATCAGCTCCCCAGCCAGCCGCGGTCCGCAAAGCTGACGTAACGCCCGTCCCCGACGATCACGTGGTCCAAGACCTGGATGCCCAGCACCTCTCCAGCCGCCACGAGACGCGCCGTGAGCGCCCGATCTTCCTGGCTCGGTTGAGGATCGCCGCTCGGGTGGTTGTGCAGGAAGATCACCGAGGCGGCGGATTCACGCACCGCGAGCGTAAAGACCTCCCGGGGATGCACAATGCTTAACGTGAGGCTCCCTTCGGAGACGGTGGCCTCGCGGATGATCGCATGCTTGGCGTCGAGCAGCACGATCTTGAACACCTCGTGACGGAGGTCCCGTAGGCGCGGATAGAAGTGGTGGAAAATGTCCAGGCTGGACCGGATACGGGTCCCCGTGGACAACGGGGTGGCCATGCGCCGCTTGCCCAATTCGATCGCCGCCTTGAGCTGGGCCGCCTTGGCTGGTCCGATCCCGGGAACCCCGCACAGCTCTTCAACCCCGCAGTTCAGGAGGCCCTTGAGCCCTTGCAGGCGGTCGAGCAGCTCCATGGCGACCTGCACGGCTGAGGAGTCGGGCCGGCCGATTCTTAGGAGGATCGCCAGCAACTGCGCATGGGAAAGCGCTTCGGGCCCCTCCCGCAGTAGCCGCTCGCGGGGACGCTCACATTCCGGCCAGCGTTTGATACCCTTCCGGGTTTTTGGGATGCAGCCATGGGACGCCCCTGTCGCATGAATAACCCAGTGCAGGAACACTTTTTGTTACCTGCCGGTCGCAGGTTGGCCCCCTCACCTGAGGGAAAGAATTGCACAAGTGATTGAAAACATTAAAGTGACACTTTTGGATCGCTATTTGCTGGGTCGTGCAAACTAACGAGAGTAGCCCCAGGGAGGCCGCCATGACCTGTCCCAAATGTCAAGGCTTGATGCTGCTCCAACGCTTCTCGGACTTCTTTTACATCTTCCATGCCTGGAAGTGCCTTAACTGCGGCGCGATCATTGACCGCACGATCACGGGCAACAGGCGCAAGAGCCTCACCGACCTTCCCATGCAGTCCTTGACGACCCATTGACGCCAGCAGGCTACTAACCGGCGGCCTACCCCCGGCCGGCGAAGCCCCGCCAGCCGGCCGGTAAAGTCAGGGCAAGCGGTCGCCGCTGCAGACCACGCGCGCACCTGCCTACAGGAAAAGCATTATACGTTCCTCTGCGGCCGCTCAATACCCGCCAAACACACTCCCCTCGCCTTGACCCTCTAAAAATCGGTGTGATAGAGTCACGCAACTCGTCCGAAGGAGCCGTCGTGCGCGTCATTGCCGGATCGCAGAAAGGACGTCGCCTCCTGGGGCCTCGCGGCCCTGGCCTCCGCCCCACCCCGGACCGGGTCAAGGAAGCCCTCTTTTCCATCCTGGGCTCCCGCGTCTCAGGAGCGCGGGTGCTCGACCTCTACGCCGGGACCGGAGCGATCGGAATCGAAGCCTTGAGCCGCGGCGCGCGCACCGTCACCTTTGTGGAGTCGCATCCAGCCTCGTTGCGTGTCTTGCGCGCGAACCTGGAACGCTGCGGGCTGTCGGCCGGGGCGGAGGTGCGCTCCTGCCGGGCCGAGGAGTTCCTGCGCCGGTCCCAGGAAGGCGAGCCCTATGATCTCATCTTCGCCGACCCGCCGTACCGCTCGGACGCGTCGGTGAGCCTGCTGGCCCTGCTCAGCGAAGGGCCAGTGGCAGGACCGGACTCGACGGTCATCCTGGAACACGCGACCAGACGCGAGCCGCCCCCTGAGATCGGAATCTGGCGCCGTTCCCGCCGCTATCGGTACGGCGATACCTCGCTGTCCCTCTACGTGAGGGCTCTGGAAAAGGCGCGGCTCTCATGAAACTTGGAGTGTACCCCGGCACGTTCGACCCGATCACCCGCGGCCACACGGACATCCTGATCCGCAGCCTCCGACTTTTCGACAAGGTCATCGTCGCGGTGGCGCTGAACCCGAGCAAGCGGCCGCTGTTCGACCTCACCGAGCGGGTGGAGATGGTCAAGCTGGCGACCAAGGACATCCCGCAGGTCGAGGTGGAGTCGTTTGACGGGCTGCTGGTCGAGTATGTCAAGCGGCACGGCGCCCGGGCCGTGATTCGGGGCTTGCGGGCCACCGCGGACTTCGAGTACGAATTCCAGATGGCGCTCGTCAACCGCAAGCTCGACAACGAGTTCGAGACGGTCTTCCTCATGCCCAGCGAGGAATACACCTATCTCACCTCCAGCATCATCAAGGAAGTCGCCAGCCTCGGCGGCCCCTTGGCAGACTTCGTGCATCCCGAGGTGGCGCGCCGGCTCCTCGAGCGGCTCCGCGGAGGGAAGCCATGAAGCTCGCCGCGCGGGCCGGTCGGATCGTGCCCTCCCCCACCCTGAGCATCGCGGCCCGCGCCAAGGCCATGGCCGCGCAGGGCATTGACGTCGTCGAGTTCGCCTCGGGCGAGCCTGACTTCGACACCCCGGAGCCGAT
>CAZTUO010000290.1:4017-4315 GCA_964616355.1 uncultured Nitrospira sp. | reverse complement strand
CGTCCGGGGGCCCAGCCGACGACTCGCCGGCCAGATCGACACAGTCGAACCGGAGGTTGCGGAGGCCAAGCGCCCCGGCCCGCTCCGTCGCGGCGGCGATGGAGGCCGGAGACCGGTCCACGCCCACAAAGACATGTTGCGGGCACCGCCGCGCGTAGAAGGTGGTCAAGACCCCGACGCCGCAGCCGAAGTCCAGGACGCAACCGGAGGGAAGCGATGCCAGGCGCTCGGCGACCAGCCCCCCGACGCCTTGGTAGTACTCATAGCGCTGGCTCTGGAGGACAGGCAGGATCGCCGG
>CAZTUO010000290.1:0-4007 GCA_964616355.1 uncultured Nitrospira sp. | reverse complement strand
ATAGTCGTAGAAGGCGACGTCCAGAGCCGGATCGGCGCCCGGGGCACGCTTGGCCTCGGCCAGCCGGTTCAGCTCGGCCAGATCCTGAGCAGGAATCGCCTCCCGCTGCCAGCGGAAGTAGGCCTCGTCGGACTCGACATGACGGAGCCCCCACCAGGCCAGGTGCTCATCAAGGTCCACCATGTGGTTCCGTGTCGCTCGTCCCGCGTTCCCCCGTCCCGGCCGTTACGAAGGTCGCTTCAGCATGATCGCGTCTTCGTAGGCCACCGGCACGGGATGCGGCTGCCGGAGCTGGCCCGTGCCCAGCACGACGTACTTCTCGCAGGTGAGCGCCTCGAGCCCGATCGGCCCGCGGGCGTGGACGCGCCCGGTGCTGATCCCGATCTCCCCTCCCAGGCCGAACTCGGTGCCCGCGTGCAGGCGCGTGGAGGCATTCACGAGCACAGCGGCGGCGTCCACCTCCCACGCGAACCGCAGGGCGGCGGCGTAATCCCGCGTCACGATCGTGTCCGTCTGGCCGGGCCCGTACCGCGCGATGTGGTCGAGGGCCTCATCCATATCCTTCACCATTTTCATCGCCAGCGTCTTCGACAGGAACTGGCGCCCCCAATCCTCCTCCGTGGCTTCGACGACCGCCTTGTGGCCGGTCATGGGCTGGGACCCGGTGAGCGCCATCGTCTTGGGGCAGCCCCGCACCTCCACCTTGAACTCGTCGAGCAGCCGACGGACCAGACCCGGGATGAGGGTACGGGCGACCGCCTGATGGACGAGCAGCGTATCGCACGCGTTCGCCGCGCCCGGGCGCTGCAGCTTGGAATTGACGACGATGTTCTGGGCCATGGGCAGATCCGCGTCGGCGTCCACGTAGACATGGGAGACGCCCCCATCGTGGCAGAGGATCGGCACGCGGGCCTGCTCGACGACCACCTTGCGCAGCCCCGCGCCGCCACGCGGGACGAGCGCATCCAGGTGCTTCGTCATGCGAAGCAGCTCGAGCACAGCTTCCTTCTCCGTCCGCTCGACGAAGCTGAGGACCCCGGCCGGCAGGCCGGCCTGCTCGGCTGCCGCCCCGAGGCTGGCGGCCACAGCCGCAGTGGTCCGGAACGCTTCGACCCCGGCGCGGAAGAGGCAGACGTTCCCGGCCTTCAGGCAGAGTCCGGCAGACTCGATCAGGGCGCTCGGGCCCAGGTCCGTAATGACCCCGATCACCCCGATCGGCACGCGGACCCGGCTGACCTGCATCCCATTGGGACAGCGCCACATCCGCGTGACCTCCCCGACGGGATCCGGCAGCTCGGCGATCCGGCGGAGCCCCTCAGCCAACTCTGCGACCGCCTCAGCGGTCAGGCGGACCCGCTCCACCGCCTCCTTGATCGCCTCCTTGTTGGGTTCGCCCTCCAGGGTCTTGCCGATGGACTGAATGTCCTCGCGGTTGGCCTCCAGAATCCGCTCCTCGTCGGCCACCAGCCGATCGGCCATCGCCAGCAGAGCCGCATCCCTGACCGGCCCCGGAAGCAACCGCAGGGGACGAGCCGCCGCGCGGGCCCGATCTGCCAGTTTCGTCACGTAGATCTTGACCGGAACTTCGACCATTGCAAACCCCGTGATGAGTGACCCGTGAGGAGTGATTGGTTCCGAAATGCGGGAGGACTATAGCATGCGGTTTTCAGGGGCGTCAAAACGGCCGGGCGGGCCCCTCACCGGGACTTGTGGCCCGTCCGCGCATCCCGTAGAATGCGGTCCTCCCCACCGCAGGAGGCAGGCGTGACGCCGGACGACGCCCGGGCCCAGTACAACTATCTGATGACCCTCTGCATCCGCAAGGAGGAGTCCTTCGGTCCCCTCGCCCTGGCCTTCATCAAAGAGCACGAACTGGATCGCCTCGGCCTGACCCCGGAGGAGCAGTTCAACCTCCTCATGGCGACCGCCGACGCCTTCGCTCCGGAGCCCAAGCGCTACAGTCACAAGCTCGAATGCCTCCAGAAGGCGCAGGACGTGCTCCCCCGGACTCGGTTCGCCGAGCCGGGCCTCGCCCGGCACCTCCGGCAGGAAATCCAAAAGACGGCGGTGGAGTTGCAGCTGTACAACGAGGCGATGCGGGCGCCGCGTCCACCGAGCCCGGCGGCGCCGATGGAGAAGCACCGGATCATCGTCGAGACGGATCTCCCCGACTACTTCCTGAACGTCGCCCAGAAGCGGGCCGCCACCTACTATCAGAACAAGTTCAAGCTGACCAAGGACGCCAAGTACGCCCAGCATTTCACGGGCCCGACCCGCAAGTTCGAGCCGGACAATCCGGCCGTCCACAAGGAGTTCGCCGGTGCCTGTGCCCCCTTCATGAGCGCGCGGACGAGCGCCCTCCATCTGATGCTCCCCTTCGACCTGAAGATCAGCCGCAGCCCCGAGGAGCCCCTGGACGCGGCGGTGCGGATCTGGTACGCGACGATGGGCTACTCCTTTCCGCTTCGCTACGAGCTGGGCAAGCTGTGCAGCTACTACGACGACCAGGTCCTGGACATCAGCCTCGACGACCCCAACCTCCTGTTCGTGTCGGCCTCGCCGGTCAAGGAGCCGGAGCTGGGGGCCGTGGCGCGGCCTCTGCCCAAGGACGTGCCGCTGGAGATCGGCTTGCCCCAGGCCTTCCTGGAGAGCAGCAACGCCCTGGGGCCCTACATCCAAATCAGTTGCAACTTCAAGGTGTGGTTCGACGCCTCGGCGATCTCGCTGCTGATCCAAGGGGCGCCAGATCTGTACGAATACGGGCTGCAGGGCGGCGCGGGACTGCTCACCCGGACCTACGCGACCGAGAAAATCCACGCCTACGTCCCTTCCGCTCGCCAGCCCTGGCAGGAGGGCCTGAGCTTCAACTTTGTGAACCTGCACCTGTTGCTGGCGCCCGGGTGCCAGGCCGCCGTCGTGCCCTACAACACGCCGATCTTCTCCGTCTATGCGGTCCTGGACCGGCAAGCTTACCGGTTCGAGGACGCCCGCTCGTTAGCGAGCTGAAACCCGATGCCTCATCACCCGTCACCCCTTGTATCTTCCGGCTGTTATGATTGACCTCCGGAGCGACACCGTCACCAAGCCCACGCCGGGCATGCGCGAGGCCATGGCCCGGGCAGAAGTCGGCGACGACGTGTACGGGGAGGACCCGACCGTCAACCGGCTGCAGGAGTACGCGGCCGCGTTGCTCGGGAAGGAAGCGGCCCTCTTCGTGCCGTCCGGGATCATGGCGAACCAGCTTGCGATCCGCGCACACGCAGGGCCAGGCGACGAGATCATCGTCGAGAGCCAGGCCCACATCGTCCGGTACGAGCACGGCGCCGCCTCGGCGCTAACGGGGGTCCAGCTCCACTGGGTCTCCGGGGAGCGCGGCATCCTGCAGCCGGAGCAGGTGGAGGCGGCGATCCGGCCGAAGGATCCCTACAGCATCCAGACCCGGCTCATCTGCCTGGAGAACACCCACAATAGCGGCGGCGGGACGATCTACCCGCTGGGCCTGATCGAGCGCATCCGCGCGATCGCGAGCGCGCGCGGCATCCCGATGCACCTGGACGGCGCGCGGCTCTTCAACGCCGTCGTCGCCACCGGCGTGCCCGCCGCCGAGTACGCGCGTCATTTCGAGACCGTCTCGTTCTGCCTCTCCAAGGGCCTGGGGGCGCCGGTCGGCTCGCTGATCGTCTCGGACGCCGCCACGATCCAGACGCTCCGGCGCTACCGCCGCATGTACGGCGGCGGCATGCGCCAGGCGGGTATCCTGGCCGCAGCCGGGCTGTACGCCCTGGAGCACCACATCGCGCGCCTCAAGGAGGACCACGACAACGCCCGCCGGCTGGCGGAAGCCCTCGCAAGGCTGCCGGCCGTCTCGGTGGACCCAGCGCGCGTCGAGACGAACATCGTGATCTTTGACGTGACGGACCCACGGCGCACCGCCGCCGACCTCGCGGCCGAGCTGAAAAGCGCCGGCGTCCTCGTTAACGCGGTCGGCGCGCGGACCCTGCGCGCCG
>CAZTUO010000289.1:0-4327 GCA_964616355.1 uncultured Nitrospira sp. | reverse complement strand
GCCGGTTACGGCGAACTGACCTCGCCCCAACGAGTACCGCCAGAGGCGATCCGAAACGTAGTGCCGCTGAAGTAGGAGGGAGCTGCGCAAGCGGCCGGATGCATCTCGACGGAAGCAGGACGAACCAATGCCGGAGGCGAAAGCGGAACACACCGAGCATAGGGATGTGAACCGGCCCGAGCCGGTCGCACACGTACCGGGCCTTGGCCGGATCGCGGAGGCCTTCCGTTGTGCCTTCCCCACCCTTACCGAGGATGCTATTCGCCGAGTCCTGCGGATGCCGTTGGAGGTTGCCAGCGGTGCCGGACCGGCAACCACAGACAAGGCCGCCGCCCCTGTTCGATCGCGGGGGAACCGCCGGAGGTGAGCATGCTCGAGGTTCCGCATGTGCAAGTCCACTGCGAGGCTGAAGGCCGGTGCCTGGCCGGCGTGGCCCTAGAGTTGGCCGAAATCCAAGCCGAGCCGCTGCCCGCGCAAGCACCATCCGAGCTGAAGGCACAAGGGGCCGCTGAGGCCTACCGTCGCTGCGTTCGCTTCACCGAGATTATCGCCAGCTGGTCGGCGCCCGTCTCGGTCGAATTACACCTGCTGAGTCATCCGAGTCTGGACCTTCAGGAGGCGCCGGGACGCATCGAGGTAGCCCTGCGACTGACCGCTGCCGGGCCGACACCGAACAAGGCAATCGAGACATGCCTGTCCCATTATGTGGCGCTGTCCATGTTGCTCTCCCTGTGGAAGCATGCCTATTTCAAACCCGTTCGCACGGAGGAACGGTTCCGCAAGTTGTTTGCTGCTTTCATCCCGTACGGGGCTCTCGGCATCGGCAGACGAAAGGCTGATATCGTGCTGGCTGAGCCCTATCGGCTGTCGGGCAGGGGACTGGGCTTTCAGCCCGCTGCGCCGCGTCCGGATTCGTCGTCGTGTGTGCCGCACTTGTTCCCTTGGATCACGGGACTTGACGATTGGGAGACCATGTTGGCGGCCTTTCTGAATTTCCCCTCTCCGCACCGCTACATCGCCCGGTTGGTCACCGCAACCGACCCTTCCGACCATTTGGCCGTTCTCCGATCCAACCTCCGGGCTGCGGAGGAATTCCTGGCCGGCGGCGGTTGCAGCGATCAGATCGCTCTGGCGGGCCAAGCCCAGGCCATCCGCCGCCTGTGCGTCGAGCGGTTGGCACGGCTGATGAGCTACACTCTGGGCATGGCGGTATTGTTGATCACGCCGGGAGAACCCGATCCCTCGCTGGCATCCGTAGTGGGTCAGTCCCTCACGCAGAGCGCAGGCAGCAACGAGCAAACCGCTTTTGCCGGCGGCTTTTCCCTCACACCTCAAGATCCCGCCCAGGCCGTGAACCCTTTCTTTGTCGCCGAGCCGGAACCCTACACGCCCGAGGAAGCCGCTTGCGCTTTCCGCCTGCCCATCATTGCCGGGGACGAGAACTTCGGCTTGCCGGTCAAGCGCCATCGGACCGCCCGGGCGGACCTTCCCGCTCCAGAGGCGGCGGCTTCCGTAACCGCCTTGGTCCGGAACCGACACCGCGGCGCCGAGCAGATCTTGCGCGTCTCCCTCGAGCACCGCTACAAGCACGTCCTCCTGCTCGGGATGACGGGCACGGGAAAGTCGACCTTCATGCTGAATCTGCTGCTCGAAGACGCTCGGCAGGGGCACGGCATCTGTCTCATCGATCCGCACGGCGATCTGGCCGACGAATTCCTGTTTCGTTTTCCCGAACATCGGGCGCAGGATCTGATCCTGGTCGACTTCGCCGATCCGCGGCGTACCGTTCCCATGAATTTTCTGCGCTGGTCCGAACTGGAGGAGTGCGATCTCATCCTGGACGATCTTTACACGACGCTCGACCGTGTCTACGACATGCACGAAACGGGCGGCCCCATCTTCGAGCTGTACTTCCGGGCCATCCTCAAACTGCTGATGGGTTCGCGACCAGATCAGCAACCGGCCTTTACGCTCATGGAGCTTCCGGTTGCGTTTCGTGACGAGGAATTCCGGCAATATCTGGTCCGTCGCTCGGGCGAACCCCAGCTGGAAGATTTCCTGAGGGAGGCCGAGGCCGTGCGAGGCGAGCACAGCTTGATCAATATCGCCCCATACATTACCAGCAAATTTAATCGCTTCCTACACGACCGGCTCCTGCGCCGAATAGTGGGACACGGCGACATGCGACTGGATTTCGCATCGATCATGAACACCAACAAGGTGGTAATTTTCAAGCTGGGTCGGGGCCGCTTCGGTGCGCAGGCCGCCGCCCTTTTAATGGGCTTGCTGTTAAGCCGTCTCCGATCTGCGGTGATGAGCCGTGGCAACTTGGAAGAATCAGCACGAAAACCCTTCTTCATCTACGTCGACGAGATCGGCTCGCTGGCCCACGATGAGAATTTCGCCTCCCTGCTGGCCGAAGCCAGGAAGTATCATGTCGGCCTGACCTTGGCCACCCAACACGCTTCCCAGCTCCGATCGCAACGGCGCAGCAACGATATCTTGTCGGCTGCCCTAGGGAACGCGGGCACCGTGATCAGTTTTCGCGTCGGCGCAGAGGACGCCGCCTTGCTGGAGCCCATCTTCGCACCCCGTTTCACGGCCCAGGACTTGATGCAGCTGCCGAACTTCGAAGGTTACATTCGCTTTCACCTCGCCGGCGCGGCGGTTCCCGCAGCCAGTTTCGTGGTCGACCGGCCGCCCCCTGCCGGTTCACGCGAACCGGCGCAGCAACGGGCCCAAGTCAGCGCTCGCGACTGGAGTGTCGCTCCCGAGGAGTGTGATCGCCGCATCGAAAAGAGGCGGCGATTCATCGCGAAACTAAAGGGCCCGCGCGCGCACCTTGCTGAACTTGAGAATGATTTTGTGAGCGAAGACATGGAGGACTGAAGGAGGTACTGCATGCAGGACAAGCTGATTCGCGATGTCTTTATCGAAGACGTTCCCGACTGGGAGACACTTGAGCCGAAGATCCGGAAGTGGCTCGCCAGTCCAGGAGTGGGTCTCGTTATAATGCGGGACTGGATCTTCCAGCATATATACGAACGGCTGCTCGACAAGGAAACCGAGGATGACGAGGAAGAGGACGAGGGCCGAAACGACACCCAGTCGCGCAAGGAAGATCCGGGAAATCGTGCAATGAACATGGCGTTTCGGATCATCGACGGGCTGATTGAGAACCTTCCCGTGGATGCGGTCAATTGCAAGCGGCTTCTTGATTACATTCAGGACATTGCCTCCTTTAATGCATACGACCGACTGCTGACGGATTACCGTCATCTCCTTTCCGAGCCAACCCGCCAGAGAGTCCTGACCGAGGGAAAACGATGGTTCATTCCCGAGGTAACCCAGGACTGGGAGTGAGCCCGTGGCAAGTCTTTGACTTGGGAAACCTGATCCGGAGGAATTGATATGGATCAAGCAGAAGTTTCTGATGTACTACAATGCTCTGCTCTGCTTCCTTCCCTTTACAAGAGCAAGGAGGTTGATATCACGATAACAGTCAAACCGGGCTCGTCCGTCGAAAGTTGATTGAGAAACATGCTGGATTCTAGATCTACCTCCTGGGTAAACAGTTCGGTGCTGGGTAGTTCCTGGGTCGCTCGATATGAAGATCGACTTGTTCGCGATGGCTGAACTGGCGGAAGACCTGCATGAACTCAACACTTGAAGAGAGGGTTCGGTTCTCCGAACGAGAGCTCGTACAGTACACGGAGTTCGAAAGCCCTGGGAGCACTTGTTCCGAGGTGGGGAGATCTGCGGAGAACACTGGGGGCTGCTGCTCCTGGAGATTCTCAATAAACGGCCGGCGGCGGAAAGTGCTCCCGACTGAGTACCACCCGGCAACAAGTCGGTTGCAGCGCGGCTAGCAACTGGCCCAACTCGAAAACCGGGCTGTTCTCAATGAATCGTGTGGGGGTACATTCAACATGAAACGAGGCTCTGCGGAACGGACTTGGACTTCACTGGGTTCGCGGCAAGCAGGGTCTAGCACTTTCTGATGAATCGAGGAGCATGAAACGATGCCTATAGTCAGATGCGCATTCTGCAAGAAGGAGCTCTGGCCGGAGAAGGCGTACTATTGCAGCAGTTGTGATCTTTGGATCTGCTACGACTGCGTTGAAAAGCCTCCCTTTTGGAGCAGCGGACCGTATTGCTGCCCGCGATGTCACAAGAAAGTAGGTGACTAGTGGGGATCCGGGCCGCGGATCTGGGATTTAGAGCTCATTGAATCGACAAGAACTGGGCGCGAGTCAGCTCAACGGTGAAGGTGCGGTGCCGTGCGTAATACGAGCTGGCGTCCGTACAGGCAGAGGTGGTCGTAGGC
>CAZTUO010000288.1:3204-4366 GCA_964616355.1 uncultured Nitrospira sp. | reverse complement strand
GTGGCCGACGTCATCACAGCCGAGTGGACGCCGGAGGGCAAGGCCCTGGCCCAGGAGCGAGCGAAGCAGCCGGTGAAGGACGAGATGGTGCGGGTGCCCGCTGGCTGGTTCCTGATGGGCAGCGACCGCAAAGTCGATCGGAACGCCTACCCGGCGGAGTTCCCGCAGCGCCGCGTTTACCTGGACGAGTTCGAGATTGACAAATACGAAGTGAGCGCGCTCCAGTACCTGCGCTTCGTGCTGGCGACCGACCGACCGCCGCTCGTGGACTGGCGCTACGGCGGGGGCAACTTCCAGGAAGCCATGGCCCACCATCCCGTGATGCACGTGACCTGGTACGAGGCCGACGCGTACTGCCGGTGGGCGGGCAAGCGCCTCCCGACCGAGGCCGAATGGGAGAAGGCGGCCCGCGGCGAGGATGGCCGGCTCTATCCCTGGGGCAACCAGATGGCCGGCCTCTCGCGCGCCAACTACGGGCGGACGGGACTCTCCGGGCCGGTGCGGGACCGACCGGAGCGGCTCATGCTCTACCCGCCGATCATCGCGGTGGACAAGTACGAGAATGCGGTCAGTCCCTACGGGGTCTACCAGATGGCGGGGAATGTCGCCGAGTGGGTGGCGGACTGGTATGACAAGGACTATTACGCCGTGGCACCGGCCCGCAATCCCCAGGGACCGGCGCGGGGGACGCAAAAGGCCTTCCGCGGGGGCGGCTGGATGGACAGCACGCCCAGCATCCGCGCCGCCCAGCGCAACGGGGCCGATCCGAATACGAAGATGAACTGGCTCGGCTTCCGTTGCGCGCGGGATGGGCGATTGTCCGCGCCCGAGCCGGTATCTCGGCTTGGCACGGCGACGGAGCCCTGAGCGGCGGCGGGGCGCTTGAATAGGCCGAATGACCTAGGAGCTGATATGGAATGAATCAGCCGCGCACTTGAAGACGGTCAATGCGGACCGCGGCGGCTCCCTCTAAGGTGCCCCCCAGGGTTCACACAAGCCAGGGGGGTGCCTATGTCCACAAGGGATGTTCGTCACAGGCGGCGTGGGGGTCTGCAAGGGTGGCTGCTGGCGGCGGGGCTGGTTGCCAGCGTGCCGTCCGGCGTCTGGGCTGACGGGGATCAGGTCTTCTTCCGTGGGGGGTTCGCCGGGCTTACGAGCAATC
>CAZTUO010000288.1:0-3159 GCA_964616355.1 uncultured Nitrospira sp. | reverse complement strand
CGATTCGAGCCTTGGCTGGTACTTCGGCGCGGGCCTGGATCAGGGGATGCACAAGGATTTCCTCGGGGTCAAGGGGATGAGCCTGGTCGGGGAGGTCGGGCTCGAGTTCAAGCGATTCAACTCGCAGGTCGTGACCCAGGCGGTGCCGTCCACGTGCGCGGCCGCTGGTATCGGCACCTGCTCCGTCCGGAACGACAAGGTCCCGTTGACCATGCTGACCGTGGACGTGGCGCCCAAGCTCAAATTCCGCGAGGGAGAGAAGCTCCGCCCCTGGATCATCCCTGTCGGGGTGGACTTCCACGTGATCAGCCCACCCTCCAACGCGAGCACGTATCTGGATCTTGGCGTCCAGTGGGGGGCCGGCGTGGAATACAACATCTGGGGCCCCTTCAATCTCGGGGTGGATGCGCGCTACCACTACGCGTTCGGGATGACCCAAACGACGAACAACTTTTACACGGCTGGCGGATACCTCGGGATCCTGTACTGACGCAACGGGTGCGCTCAGGGCGCCACGGGGAGCGCTGAGGCGCTTGTCAAGGAAGGCGGAATCAGCCGATGGTCGCGGCGCCGAGGCTTGTGTACTGGGAAGTGACCAAGCGGTGCAATCTGCAGTGCATGCACTGCCGGGCGGTCCCTGTCGCGCAGGCGGCTCCGGACGAGCTGTCGCTCGGCGAAGGGTTCCGGCTTATCGAGGGCATCCGCGCGGTGGGGAGGCCGGTGCTGGTCTTCACCGGAGGGGAGCCGCTCCTGCGACCGGACCTCTTCGACCTGGCGGCCTTCGCCCGGTGGTGCGGGCTGCGGATTGCCCTGGCGACGAATGGCACGATCCTGACGCCTGCCCTGGCGGACCGGGTGGCGAGAACGGGGTTCCGCCGCGTCTCCATTAGCCTGGACGGACCCGACGCGCCGGCGCACGATCGTTTCCGTCGGGTGGACGGAGCCTTCGAGCGAGCCGTGGAAGGCGTGCGGGCCTTGCAGGCGCGCGGGATGTCCATGCAGGTCAATACGACGGTCACTACGCTGAACCGGAGCCGGCTGGAAGAGATCTACGGGCTGGTCAAGCAACTTGGCGCCGACGCCTGGCATCTCTTCCTTCTCGTGCCGGTGGGGTGTGGCCTCGCGGTGGCGCCGGAGTGTCAATTGACGCCTCAGGAATACGAAGACGTTCTGTTGTGGATTGACGGACTGGCCGCGCAGGAGACCATGCAGATCCATGCCACCTGCGCCCCCCATATCCAGCGCATCCGCCTCCAGCGGATGGCGGCGGGGCAGGGCCTCGGCGCCGGCCCGCTCTTGACGCGAAGTGGTTGCCTCGCCGGAACCGGAATTTGCTTTGTGTCCTGCACCGGCGAGGTCTTTCCCTGCGGCTACCTGCCGGTGCCGGCCGGGAACGTGCGCCGCGAATCCTTTGCTCGGATCTGGGGGAACAGTCCGGTGTTGCGGACGTTGCGCGATCCCAACGCGCTGGTGGGGAAATGCGGGCGCTGCGTCTACCGAGTGGCTTGCGGCGGATGCCGCGCCCGCGCCTTCGGGCAGACTGGCGACTATCTGCAGGAAGAGCCCTTCTGCGGCTACGCGCCCGACGCGGAGTCTCACCGGGGAGCTCCACCGGACGGCTCCCGCGGCGCGGCGGTGCGCGGGACCGCGCCGCAGACGCGGGCGTCGCTCCGTCAGGTGCGCGGGATCTGATCGGTCCTTTCACGCGCGGACCTGGACGGCATGGAGGCCGGACGCGCCATGAAGCCCAAGCAGGCAGGGATGAGTGATTGCGAACGGTGTCCGCATCGAGGCCTGTCCGTGTTGTGCGATGTCACCGGCGAGGAGCTGGCGGCGTTTCAGCAAATGAAACGCACGCAATGGTATGAGCCGCGCCAAACCGTGTTCTTCGAGGGCCATCCGTGCCTCGGCCTGTACCTGCTCTGCCAGGGCAAGGTCAAGCTGACCCGGTCGTCGCCGCGGGGGCAGCGCCAGATTGTCCGCATCCTCGATGGCAGCGTGCTGATCGAGAAACACGCTTTTAAGAACGGGGCGATCCACGAAGTGACCTGCGAGACCATCGAGCGCTCCCAGGTGTGCATCATTGACAAGACCGCCTATTGGACCCTGGTCCGGCGGAACAGCGATCTGGCGGTGAAGCTGATCCAGCTCTTGGCCGGCGAGTTGGATGCGGGCCTGGACCAGCTCGATCAGTTCACGTTTAAGACCGCCCGGCAGCGGCTGGCCAGCCTGTTGCTCGACCTCGCCGAGCGGTTTGGCCGCCGCGTGAGCGATCAGGTCCGCATCGAGATCACGCTGAAACGGGAGGAATTGGCCGAGTTGGCGGGGGTGACCATCGAAACGGCGATCCGCCAACTGAACGCGTTCCGGGAGGAAGGTCTCATCACTGTGCAGGGACGGCAGATTGCGATCAACGACGCGGAGCGCCTAGGCCGGGTCGCGCGCTGCTGAGATGGGCCCCTTGAGGATCGTGATGCGTTCTGCCGTGGCCCCCCCTTCCTGCCACACCTGTGAGTGGGAGGAGGCGCGAATGAGGATCGATCCGATCGCGTTGCTCGCCCGGGAGCATGCGGTGATTGACGATCGGCTCCGGCTCATGGAACGGGCCATCGGGTCATCCAGTCAGGGGGGGGCGCCTCCATCGCTCCCCGATCGCGAAGTCTTGCGGGACCTCTTGGAGTTCTTCACGGACCGGGTGCGAGTCCATTTTCTGAGGGAGTCGGTCCTGATCGGCGCCCTCGCGCGGTCGTGCAAGCGGACGCACGGTGACCTGCAGCGCTTTGACGCCTTGTTGGGGGAGTACCGTGCGCTGCGCGTCCAGGGGGCCCAGGTGACGCGGCAGCTCCTGAAACACCTGCGCCGGATGCCAGAGGAACTGGAGAGCGATGCACGGGCAGTGGCCGCCCTCATCCGCCAGTACCGGGACCATATTCGATGGCAGGAATGCGTGCTCTTTCCCTTGGCAGTCAGGCGACTGAGTCTCAGAGAAAAACTCGCCGTTGGGCAGCGGATGCTCCAAGTCTGAGCCCGGCTGGGTCGCGGGAACGATCCGGCCACCGGGCGGCCATTGGGTCTGGCGCATCGGGTCAGGGGTGGGGCGATGTTCGATGATGAGAGCCCATTGCCCCTGCTGACCGGGATGCCAGGCTATACGGCCAG
>CAZTUO010000287.1:0-4375 GCA_964616355.1 uncultured Nitrospira sp. | reverse complement strand
AGGTCATCCAGAATTTCTCACGTGACACCTTGACACCCAACACAGTTGCTCCCTTGCCCCTGCGCCCCCAGGCTACTCGGCCGACCGCCCCCCTGCAGGCCGGGCGGAGCCCCCACCGCGCAGCGTGCCCCCTAGAACTTGCAGATCTCCGGCGACGGCATCCCGGGCCGCTGTTCGATCCCCTTCCACAAGGCTCGGCAGTCCTCCCCAGCCGCCTCCCGTTTTGCGTATCCCTTGGCGACCGCCGCCTTCCAAGCAGCGATCTTCTCGCCGAGGGGATCGTACCGGCAGGCCGCCCCATCGGCGCCCGTCACCAGGCGGCATGCCCGTTCCCAGTCGGCAACGGTCATGAGGCCGTGCTCCACCGCCTTCGTGAGCTCATACTTCTTAGCAGCCGGCGAGCCGAACACACACACCTCCTCGGCGTAGGGAGGGGGCGCCTTGTGCCCGGCATGCACGGATCGCAGGAGAAACCGGCAGGCGCGCTCGGCATCGGCCTTGGCTACCTGGCCGGCCTCAACTTGGTGCTTCAGGGAGGTGCGCTCCTCGTCGAAGTCGCCGTGCCTCGCCTGAGAACCCCAGAACTCCGGAAACAGGCAGCCGGCGAGGGCGCCGAGCACGGTGCAGAGCAGAGAGGTGCGGATCAATCGCTTCACGCTCGTCACGAGCGCACCGGACTGTTAACGGTGACAATACGGCGGTCTTGGACCACGGACACAGCGGCTGGTGAGCCGGCTGGGGGTCGAACCCAGGACCCTCGCCTTAAAAGGGCGATGCTCTACCGGCTGAGCTACCGGCTCACCGGGGATGGAATTCATGGACACAAAGCGCCAGACACCTCCTGGGTCGGCGCATGCAGGGCTGGATCAGTGCCGCGACCGGGCCGGTTTGCGCCGCGCCGACGCGATCGGGTTCCGCAACATGATGGTTTCGTCCCGGTGCGAGCCCGTGGAGATGATATCAATCGGGCACTCGGCCAGCTCCTCGATCCGGCTCAGGTAGCGCCGCGCTTGGAGCGGCAGGGCCTTGTAGGCCCTCACCCCGGTCGTCCCGGTCGTCCACCCCGGCATGACCTCGTAGATCGGCTCGCACTCGGAGAGCACCTGGAGATCCGCCGGCATCTCCCGGTACACCCGGCCCGCATGCCGGTAGCCCACGCAGATGCTGATCTCGGGGCAGCCGTCCAGCACGTCCAGCTTGGTGACCGCCAGCGAGGAGAGCCCGTTGACCCGCGTCGCATACCGGAGAAGCACGCCGTCGAACCAGCCGCAACGCCGCGGCCGTCCCGTCGTCGCGCCGAACTCCCTGCCGCGCTCCTGCAGCCCCCCGCCCACCGCGTCCTTCAGCTCCGTCGGGAAGGGGCCGCTGCCCACCCGGGTCGTGTAGGCCTTGGCGACGCCCATCACGGCGTCGATCGCGGTCGGGCCGACGCCGGTCCCCGTGCAGGCGCCACCGGCCGCCGCACTGGAGGACGTCACGTAGGGGTAGGTCCCAAAGTCCACGTCCAGGTGCGTCCCCTGCGCGCCCTCAAACAGGATCGTCTGCTTTCGCGCCACGGCCTTGTGCAGCAGCAGGGCGGTGTCGGCGATGTGGCCCTTCAGCCGCTCGGCGTAGCCCATGTACTGCTGGAACACCTTCTCGAGCTGGAACCCATCCACCTTGTAGAGGCGCTCGAGGAACCAGTTGATCTCGACCAGGTTCTCCTCCAGCTTGCGCCGGAAGGGCGGCGGATTGAGCAGGTCCCCCATCCGGATGCCGATCCTGGCCATCTTGTCCGCATACGACGGGCCGATCCCGCGGCCGGTCGTGCCGATCCGCCGGGACCCCTTGGACTGCTCCGACGCTTTCTCAATGGCCTTGTGGTAGGGCATGATGAGATGGGCCCGCTGGCTGATCGCCAGGTTCTTGCCGATCTTGACGCCTTTGGCCTGCAGCCGGTCCATCTCCTCGATCAGAGCCTCGGGGTCCACGACGACGCCGTTCCCGATCACGCAGAGCGTCCCCCGGTACAGGATGCCCGATGGGACCAAGTGGAACACGAAGGTGTCGAGCCGGTTGACCACGGTATGGCCCGCGTTGGACCCGCCCTGGAAGCGGACAACGACGTCCGCATCCCGGGCCAGGATGTCCACGATCTTCCCCTTCCCCTCGTCCCCCCACTGGGTCCCGACGACCACCAGGTTCGGCATGGCCTGAGCTTCCAGCCGCTAGCACCTAGCCAATCGCTAGCAGCAAACGCACCGCCCACCACAAGCTCGGTCGCTAGTCGCCGGGGGCGGTTGAGTTCTCCGCAAAAAAAGAGCCCTGACCGCATCGATCAGAGCCGACGCCCCATACCCAAGGCGCCGGTCATCCTATGATGCCCCCCGAGGTTTGTCAAGCAAGCCGATCCCCGCGTCGGACAGCCAAGCCGCGCCTTGACTGCCCCCCGGCTGCGTGTTAGCATGCGCGAAATTTCGCGGGCTTCGTCGAACTTTCCTCATTATTATCGCACTGGGGTGGGGCTGTGGCGCAGTTGGGAGCGCGCGTGAATGGCATTCACGAGGTCGCGGGTTCAATCCCCGCCAGCTCCACCAACCTTTCGGCAGGCGAGAGGCGCGAGGCGAGAGGATAGCAGGGAAAGCCTCGTGCCAGGCTCTCGTTTCGCCGGTTCCTTATTCGTTTACCCCCTAGCCCTGCGCCGTTTGCCCGTCGCCACTCGCCTCGAGCCCAGGCTGTGGGTATGCTCCAGATCGAATCGGTTAGCAAGCAATTCGCCCATCGCGTCTTGCTAAAGGAGGCGTCGGCCCACCTGCGCCCGGGGTCCCGGGTCGGCCTGGTCGGGCCCAACGGCGCGGGCAAGACGACGCTGCTCCGCATGATCCTCGGCGAGGAGTCTCCGGATAAGGGCACGATCCGGAAACGTCCCCGGCTCCGGATCGGCTACCTGCCGCAGGAGCTCGAAGCCCTGACCGGTACGACGGTGCTTGATGCCGCCCACCGGGACCAGTACCCGGAGCACGAGGCCAAACGGATCCTCTCCGGCCTGGGCTTCGCGGAGGCGGACTTCGGCCGGCCCGTCGAGTCCCTCTCGGGTGGCTACCGCATGCGCGTCGCGCTCGCCCACCTGCTCCTCAGCCAGCCCGACGTGCTCCTATTGGACGAGCCAACCAACCATCTGGACAAGCCGACTCAGGCCTGGTTCGAGCAGTTCCTGCTCAAATCGCCCATGACGACCCTCGTGATCAGCCACGACACCGGCTTCCTGGACCGGATCGCGACGCACATCTGGGAGATCCGCCACCACCGCATCCTGGAATGCCGGGGCAACTACTCCACGTACCTCGCGTGGCGGAACGCGCGGGAGGCGCAGCAGGAGGCGGCGGCCGACCGCCAGCAGAAGGAGATCGCCCGCGTCCAGAAATTCATTGACCGGTTCCGGTACCAGGCAAACAAGGCCAGCCAGGTCCAGTCCCGCATCAAGCAACTCGAGAAGATCAAGCGGATCGAGCGGACGCGCGACCCCAAGCGCGTGCGGTTCCAGTTCCCGGACCCGCCGCCGAGCGGCCGGCTAGTGCTCGAGCTACGCGGGGTCGCCAAGCGGTACGGAGAGACCGTCGTTTACCGGCACCTGGACTTCGTCGTCGAGCGCGGCCAGCGGGTCGCGCTCATCGGGGAGAATGGGGCGGGCAAGAGCACCCTGCTCAAGATCCTGGCCGGCGTGCTCCCCTTCGAGCGGGGCGAGCGGCTCGTCGGGCACGGCGTCACCCTGCACTACTTCGCCCAGCACCAGGCGGAGGCCTTGAACCCTGAGCACACGATCCTGGAGGCCCTGGCCGAGATGTCCAACCAGGCGGAGATGAACTTCCTGCGCGGGATCGCGGGCGCCTTCCTGTTCTCCGGGCCGGATCAGACGAAGCCGATCAAGGCCCTCAGCGGGGGCGAGCGCAACCGCGTGGCGCTCGCGCGCATGCTGGTTGAACCCGCGAACACCCTGCTGCTGGATGAGCCGACCAACCATCTCGACCCCGCCTCGGTGGACGTACTGACTGACGCGTTGACGGCGTTCCCCGGCACGATCATCTTCATCTCGCACGACCCGACCTTTCTCAGCCGGGTCGCCACCCGCGTCGTCGAGATCGAGGCCGGTCAAGCCCGAGACTACTTCGGCGACTACGAGTATTACCTCTGGAAGCGGGCCCAGGAGCTGGAGCCTATCAGGGAGACGCGGGAGGAGCTGGCCGCAGCCCCCGCGCGACTCGGGAAGGCCAACCGGGCCGGGAAGGCCGCCCCGGCCGCGGCGCCGACCGCGCAGCAGGCCGTCCGGAGCCCCGGTGGCGGCGAGCGCCGCGAACTGTCGAAAACCCAGGCACGGCTGGAGAAGCAGGTCGCGAAG
>CAZTUO010000286.1:0-4391 GCA_964616355.1 uncultured Nitrospira sp. | reverse complement strand
GGTGGCCGATCTGATAGCCGAACATGGCGTTCGACCATTCGACGGTCCCCGCGATCGATTTGGCATACGGGTCGATCAACAGCTTGGCGGGATTGAAGCGGTGCCCTTCTTCGGGCGCATAGGGTCCGTGCACACGATAGCCGTAATGCTGCCCCGGCCTGACATCGGGCAGGTACACGTGCCAGACCTGGTCGGTGCGCTCCTCAATCCGGATCCGCCGCGACTCCTTCTCCGCATCCGGCCGATCAAAGAGGCACAGCTCGACCGCAGTCGCGTTCTCGGAGAACAGGGCAAAGTTCACCCCTTCGCCGTCCCAGGTCGCGCCCAGGAGATAGGGAGAGCCGGGCCAGATCCGCTCCGTCATGTTGTCGCCTACTGGCTACGCCTTATCCCGGAGGCATCTAACCGCGACCGGCCGGCTTATGCAAGCGGGTGGAGCCCCACGGGTGCCAGGCGTCTGGCGCAATCCGGTGGATTCTGGCAGAGTGAGGCAGTGACCGACGTGAGAGCGAAGATTCCCTGGCAGTTGGATCTGGGCGCCCGACCGGTCGGCCCGGACGCGGTGCGATTCCGCGTCTGGGCGCCGAAGGTGACCCGCATGGCGGTTCGGCTCCTCGGCCCGGACGGCCAGCCGCTCCCGCGCGAGCCGGTCCCGCTCGTGCCGGCTGGCGACGGCTACCACGAAGGTACGGTCTCAGACGCGCGGGCGGGCCTGTGCTACCGCTACCGGCTGGACGACGGGCTGGAGCGGCCGGACCCCGCCTCCCGGTTCCAGCCCCAGGGCGTCCATGGTCCCTCCATGATTGTGGATCCGGATGCCTTCGACTGGACGGACCAGGGGTGGACCGGACGGCCGCTCCGCGAGTTGATCCTCTACGAGCTGCACGTCGGAACCTTCACGCCCGAGGGGACCTTTGACGCCATCATCCCCCGCCTCGACTACCTGCGCGACGAGGTGGGCGTCACGGCGATCGAGCTCATGCCGGTGGCCCAGTTCCCGGGCACACGCAACTGGGGCTACGATGGCGTGTACCCCTACGCCCCGCAGTCCACCTACGGCGGCCCCGAGGGCCTCAAGCGCCTCGTGGACGCCTGCCATGCCGGGGGCTTGGCCGTCTGCCTGGACGTCGTCTATAACCATCTGGGGCCGGAGGGGAACTACCTCGCCTGTTTTGGCCCGTACTTCACTGACCGCTACCGGACGCCCTGGGGCGAGGCGATCAACTACGACGGGCCGGACAGCGACGCGGTCCGGCACTTCTTCATCAGCAACGCGCTCTACTGGGTGACCGAGTATCACGTGGACGCGCTGCGCCTGGACGCGATCCACGGGATCTTCGACTCCAGTGCGCGCCCCCTCCTGCGCGAGCTCGCCGAGGCGGTCCACGTCCAGGCCCGGGCGCTGGGCCGGACGGTCCTGGTGATGGCGGAGAGCGACCAGAACGACGTGCGCGTGATCGCCCCGGCGGCCCAGGGCGGCTACGGACTCGACGCGCAGTGGAACGACGACTTTCACCACGCGCTCCACGCCCGGCTGACCGGCGAGCGCGCCGGCTACTACCAGGACTTCGGCCGGCTCGAACAGCTCGCGACGGCCCTCCAGGAGGGCTTCGTCTACACCGGACAGTATTCGGCCTACCGGCGGCGGCGCCACGGCAGTTCATCCCGGCACCGCCCCGCCGCCCAACTCGTCGTCTTCGCGCAGAACCATGACCAGGTGGGCAACCGCGCGCAGGGCGACCGGCTCGCGACCCAGGTCCCGCCCGAGGCCCTGCGGGTCGCGGCGGCCGCGGTCCTGCTCGCCCCGAACGTCCCGTTGCTGTTCATGGGCGAGGAATACGGCGAGCGGGCCCCGTTTCAGTACTTCACGGACCACGGCGACCCCGCGCTCCAGGAGGCGGTCCGGCAGGGACGGCGGCGCGAGTTCGCGGCTTTTGGCTGGCAGGCGGAGCTCCCCGACCCGCAGGCCCCGGCCACGTTCGAGCGGGCGCGTCTCCGCCTGGCATCCCGCACCGACCCGGAGCGGGCCGCGCTGCTCCGCTGGTACCGCGCCTTGATCGCGCTCCGGCGCACCGTCCCGGCGCTGGGAACCTGCGACTCCGTGCCACCGGCCCACCGCGTCTGGACCTTTGAGCCGGAGTCGGTCCTCCTCCTCCACCGCTGGCACAGCAGCGGGCCAGCCGCGCTCGTGGTCCTCAGCTTGAGCAAGCACCCCGTCGCGCTGACACTGCGGGAGCCCGTCGGCACTTGGCGGCTGCGGCTGGACGCCGGTGCCCCGGAGTTCGGCGGCGCGGGGGACGCCGTGGTGCCCGCCACCCTGTCACTCGCCGGGACAGACACGAGCCTCCCCCTCCCGGCCTATGCGGCGGCGGTGTACCTAGCCGAGCCCTGACCGGCCGGCTCGGCCTCCGAGGGCGAGAGAAGAGGAAGAACGCAAGGGGGTGCTCCATGGGGTACAAGCGACTCGCCGACTACGGTGCCATCGGGGATCTCCATACGGTCGCGCTGGTCGGCCTGGACGGCTCGATTGACTGGTGCTGCCTGCCCCGCTTGGACTCCCCCAGCCTCTTTGCGGCGATCCTGGACGACCGCAAGGGCAGCCGGTTCCGGATCGCGCCGGTCGCCGCGGACGCCCGCTCCCAGCAGATGTACCTGCCGGAGACGAACGTGCTCCTCACGCGGTTCCTGCATCCGGAGGGGATAGGTGAGCTGACGGACTTCATGCCGGTGAAATCCGACGAGCCCGGAGCTCCTGCGACACGCCACCAGATCGTCCGGATCGTCTCCGTCGTCCGCGGGACGATGCGGTTCCGGCTCCACTGCGCGCCTGCGTTCAACTTCGCCCGGGACCCGCACCGGACGGAGCTCCATCCAGGCGGGGTGCTCTTCCGGTCGCCGACCATGGCGGTCGGGGCTCATCAGCCCAGTCCCCCTCACGATTCTCGCGGGGGCCGCCCAAGGCGAATGGACGCTCTCCGCGGGCCAGCGCGCGGTCTTCGTCCTGCAGCACGCGGCCGATGGAAGCCCCGAGGTCCTGCTCGACGTGCCGGAGAGCGGCGAGCGGGCCTTCGAGCACACGGTGGCGTTCTGGCGCCGCTGGCTAGCCCAATGCCGCTACACGGGCCGCTGGCGGGAGATGGTCCACCGCTCGGCGCTGGTCCTCAAGCTGCTCGCCTATGCCCCGACCGGCGCGATCGTGGCGGCGCCGACGACCAGCTTGCCCGAAGAGATCGGGGGCGTCCGCAACTGGGATTACCGCTATACCTGGATCCGTGACGCGGCGTTCACGCTCTACGCCCTCATCCGGCTCGGCTTCACGCGCGAGGCGGGACGCTTCATGGACTGGCTGAACGCCCGCTGCCACGAGTTGAACCCCGACCGCTCGCTGCAGGCCGTCTACAGGATTGACGGCCGGCACGACCTGCCCGAAGAGGAGCTCGGCCACCTGGAGGGCTACGCCGGCTCCAAGCCAGTCCGGATCGGCAACGCCGCGGCGGCCCAGCTCCAGTTGGACATCTACGGCGAGCTGATGGACGCGGTGTACCTCTACAACAAGTATGGCTCCCCGATCAGCTACGACCTGTGGGGCAACCTTGCGCGCCTGCTGGACTACGTCTGCGCGAATTGGGAGCGCCCCGACGACGGCATCTGGGAGGTGCACGGCGGCCGGCGCCACTTCGTCTACTCGAAGGTCATGTGCTGGGTCGCCCTGGACCGAGGGCTGCGGCTCGCGGACAAGCGCTCGTTCCCCGCCGACCGGACCACGTGGCTAGCCGTCCGGGACCGGATCTACCGCGAGGTGATGGATCGGGGCTGGAACCGGGACCTCAGCGCCTTCGTTCAGGAGTACGAGAGCGACACTCTCGATGCGAGCGCGCTGCTCCTGCCGCTCGTGTTCTTCCTTTCCCCCACCGACCCCCGCATGCTCGCGACGCTCGACCGCACGCTCGCGCGCCTGGTCTCAGACAGCTTCGTGTACCGGTACGAGCCTGGCCGCGCGGCGCGCGACGGGCTGCCCGGCGAGGAAGGCACCTTCAGCCTGTGCACATTCTGGCTCGTGGAGGCCCTGACCCGGGCGGGACGGCTCACGGAGGCCAGGCTGATCTTCGAAAAGATGTTGAGCTACGCGAACCACCTGGGGCTCTACGCGGAGGAGCTGTCGCTGACGGGGGAACACCTGGGCAACCTGCCCCAGGCCCTGACGCACATCGGGCTGATCAGCGCGGCGTTCAACCTGGACCGGGCGCTGCGGTAGGCGAGAGAGGCGGCGGGCCCCGGCGGGGCCGGGGCCCGCCCATCAGCCTGGGGGTCACGGGCCGCTACTTGAGCCGCAGGAGCCCGTTCTCCACCTTGGTGTTCGCGAGGAACTTGCCGAAGCTCTCGGTCAGCAC
>CAZTUO010000285.1:0-4478 GCA_964616355.1 uncultured Nitrospira sp. | reverse complement strand
CGAACATGGCCGAGCTGTCCACCTACCTGAAGGTGGGCACGGCCATGATCGTGCTGGACATGATCGAGGCCGGATGGGAGGTTCCGGACCTGGAGCTGGAGGACTCGGTGCGCGCGATCAAGGAGGTCTCGCGCGACGTGGACCTCAAGGGAACCCTGAAGCTGGCGGACGGCCGGGTCACGTCGGCGATCGAGATTCAGCGAGCGTACCTTGGGGCGGCGATCGAGTTCTACGCGTGCCACGAGATTGGCCAGGTGACCAAGGACGTCCTGGTGCGCTGGGAGGAGACGCTCGACAAGCTGGAGCGGGACCCTGTCCTGCTGGTCCGCGAGCTGGATTGGGTGGCCAAACGCGAGATGATGCGGTCCTACATGGACCGCAAGGGGTGCGGCTGGAGCGACCCCCGGGTGCTGCTGCTGGATCTGCAGTACCATGACGTCCGGCCCGAGAAGGGGCTGTACTACACGCTCGAGCGGAGCAACATGATCGAGCGGTTGGTCCGGGACGCCGAGATCGAACGGGCGCTGCACCACGCGCCGACCGGGACGCGGGCCTACTTCCGGGGCGGCTGTCTGGCGAAGTTCCCCCGGGCAGTCTACGCGGCGAGCTGGACCTCGGTGCTGCTGGACGTGGGCAACACTGCTATCAAGAAGATCCCGTTAATGGAGCCGTTGCGCGGGAGCGAGTCGCTGACGCGCGAGCTGCTGGAAGGGTCCGACTCGGCGGAATCGTTGCTTGCCAAGTTGACCGCCTGACCGTTTCCCACCCGCGCCGCCCCGTCCCACGCGACGCGGCGCTCAAGCCCAGACGCTCGCCACCGGGTTCCGAGAGGAGAGCATCGGCTGTGCCACTGGACGCTTCTCACGACTGGGGATCGAGCTTCTTCGACTACCTGTTGCAGCAGCGTCCCGATCTGCTCCCGGGCAGCCGCGGGTGGCCGGGCGCGTCCTTCGGGAGTGCGCCCGAGGAGAGCCGCGGGCCGGGGGCGCCAGCCTTCGCGCACGGGACGACGGTGCTGGCGATCAAGTACCGCGAGGGGGTCGTCATCGCCGGAGACCGGCGGGCGACGGAGGGCTTCCAGATTGCGGGCCGCCGGATGGAGAAGGTGTTCAAGGTGGACGAGCACTCCGCGATGGCCATCGCCGGCGCCGCCGGCCCGTGCATTGAGCTGGCCCGGCTGTTTCGGACGGAGCTCGAGCACTACGAGAAGCTGGAAGGCGTCCAGCTCTCTTGCGAAGGGAAGGCGAACAAGCTCGGCCAGATGGTCAAGGCCAACCTGCCGATGGTCTTCCAGGGGCTCATCGTGATCCCGATCTACGCGGGCTTCGACCTCAAGCGGAACGAAGGACGGATCTTCAAGTACGACGTCACGGGCGGGCGGTACGAGGAGTCCGAGTACCACGCGATTGGCTCCGGGGGCAAGGACGCGCGCAACACGATCCGCGAGCACTACCGGAAGGATCTGAGCGAGCCGGAGTCGGTCCGACTCGCCATGCTCGCGCTCTACAACGCGGCCGACGAGGACGCCGGGACGGGCGGGCCCGATCTCGTCAGGGGCATCTATCCTAGCGCCAAGCTGGTCACTGCCAGCGGAATCCTGGATGTGGACGACCAGCGCCTCGCCGGCGTCTACGCCGAGTTGATCGAGGGACGGCGGAAGGAGGTCTGACGATGGCCTTGCCCTACTACGTCTCGCCCGAACAGATGATGCAGGACAAGGCGGAGTACGCCAAGAAGGGGATCGCCAAGGGCCGCTCGATCATCGCGATGGAGTACGAAGACGGCGTCCTGCTGGTCGCCGACAACCCCAGCGCCTCCCTGTACAAGATCTCCGAAATCTACGACAGCATCGCCTTCTCCGGCGCGGGTAAGTACAGCGAATTCGAGAACCTGCGGAAGGCCGGCATTCGCCACGCCGACCTGAAGGGTTACATGTACAGCCGGGAGGACGTGACGGCCCGGTCGCTCGCCAACGGGTACTCGCAGACCCTCGGGACGATCTTCAGTCAGGAGCTGAAGCCGCTGGAGGTCGAGATCCTGGTCGCGCAGGTCGGGGAGCCGGGACGGCCCAACGAGCTGTACCGCATCTCGTTCGACGGCAGCATCTTCGACGAGCGGGGCTTTACCGCCATCGGCGGGCGGGCCGAGGCCCTGCAGGTCTTCCTGAAGGAGCGGTACAAGACCGAGGCCCCGCCGCTCAAGACCGCTCTCCTGCTCTGCACCGAGGCGCTGGAAAGCGTGACGAACCAGAAGCTCCCGCTCGAGGGGCTGGAGGTCGCCGTCCTGGACCGCAAGCGCGTCGGGCGGAAGTTCCGCCGGATCTCGCCGGCCGAAGCCCGCCAGATCCTCGCCTGAGCGTCGCGCGCCGCCGCCCCATTCTTGAAGAATTTGGCCGCTGCGTGTATGCTGGGGGCTCAGGGCATGCTCGCGGGCCGCCGATGCGACAGCGGATCTTTGGTCTCGAAAACGAGTATGGCTTGATCTTCTCCCCCAACGGGCGGATCTACCTGCCCATGGAGAAGGTCCTCGGATACATCTTCGAGGGCCTCATCCCCAACAGTTGGCCGTCCAACGCCTTCCTGGTCAACGGCGCGCGGTTCTACCAGGACACCGGCTGCCATCCCGAGTACTCCACCCCCGAGTGCGACAACATCCTCGACCTCGTCGTGCACGACAAGGCGGGGGAGCGGCTCCTGGAGGCCTGTCTGCCGGCGGCCGAGGAGCGCCTGCGCGAGGAGGGGTTGTCCGGCGAGATCTACATCTTCAAGAACAACACCGACTCGCTCGGCAACACGTACGGCTGCCACGAGAACTACCTGATGCGGCGGGACGTGGACTTCTGGAAAGTGACCGAGCAGCTCATCCCGTTTTTCGTCACCCGCCAGATCTACGCGGGTGCCGGCAAGGTGCTCAAGGTATCCGGCAAGCCGCAGTACTTCATCTCCCAGCGTGCCCAGCACATCCACGAGAAGACCTCCTCCTCGACCACCTCGTCGCGCAGCATCATCAACACGCGGGACGAGCCGCACGCGGACGCGGAGAAATACCGCCGGCTGCACATCATCGTCGGCGACTCCAACATGTCCGAGTACGCGACCTACCTCAAGGTGGGGATCGCGGCCCTCGTGCTCTCGATGATTGAGGACGGCTATACCGTCAGCGGCATCGAGCTGGAGGATCCCGTGAAGGCCATCCGCGAGATCTCGCGCGATCCGACGCTCAAGAAGAAGGTCAAGCTGGACGACGGCCGGCAACTGAGCGCAATCGAGATCCAGCGCGTGTACCTGGACCGGGCGCAGGAGTACCTCAGCGCCCAGCCGCACGATCCGGTGATGGCGGACGTGCTCGCGAAGTGGGCCTCCGTCTTGGATCGGCTCGAAGAGGACCCGATGCAGCTCTCGCGGGAGATCGACTGGGTCGGGAAGAAGCGGCTCATTGACCGCTACAGCGAGAAGAAGGGCTGCGGGATGGACGATCCGCGGGTCTTCCTGATGGATCTCCAATATCACGACGTGAAGCGGACCCGCGGGCTGTACTACCTGCTGGAGGCCCACGACATGACGGAGCGGATTGTGGACGAGGAGGCGATCCAGCGCGCGATGTCCGTGCCGCCTCAGACGACCCGAGCCAAGATCCGGGGGGATTTCATCCGGTTTGCGCGGGCCAAAAACCGCTCTTATACCGTGGACTGGACCTACCTCAAGCTCAACGGCTACTGGGAGGAGACCATTCTCTGCATGGATCCTTTCAGCGCGGTCAACCGGCGCGTGGAGGAACTGGTCTCCCAAGTGGCGGGGCTGCGGTTCTATCGATGACGGGGGCGGAGCTTCAAGCGGACCTCTTGCGCCGGCGTCGCTTCGATCGCCTGACGATCATGGCGGTCGTGCTCTTGGCCAGCGTGTTTCCGGTTGAGCTGTTTCCGGGACCGCCGCGCGACCTGCGCGGCACCGACGGACAGTTCAGCGGGAAGCAGGGGCAGGTCGTGCTGGTGCGCGTGCCGGTCGAGGCGGGTCCGGCCGAGGCCCGGTCGCCGGAGATCACTGGACGCTTCCTTGGGCGCGAGATCCCGTTCTTTCCCGCATCCGGGCGGGAGGGGCCGGGGGCCTACGTGGGGCTCTTGGGGATTGATCTTGAAGACGCCCCTGGCACGCACGAGCTGGCCGTGGCTGTGAGGACCGCGGAGGGGACCCGGACCCTGAGCTACAACGTCCTGGTCATCAAGGAGCGGTACCCAGTGCAGCGCCTGACCCTGCCGAAGGACAAGGTGGATCTGGACCAGGACAGCCTGGTTCGCGTGAAGGCCGAGCAGCAGCAAGTGCGGGCGGTGCTGGACCAGATCTCCCGCGAGCGGTTTTGGCGGGGCCCCTTCATTGAGCCGGTGCACGGGCCGGTGGCCGGATCGTTCGGGCAGGCGCGCATCATCAACGGCCAGCCGCGCACCCCCCGGCCGGTACTTGCCGCGCATGCCCGGCGGGATG
>CAZTUO010000284.1:3209-4504 GCA_964616355.1 uncultured Nitrospira sp. | reverse complement strand
AAGCAGAAACATCAACTCGACGGCGTGATGCTCAAACGGATTGCGGAGTAAGCCCATGCACGACGAAAAACTCTGGAAAACCAAACTCGCCGCCCGCCTTCACGACCCGGCGGAAAAGGCCCTGGTGCTCCTGCGCGACCCGGCGGGGCACGAAGGCGGGAGCATCGTTGGGGTCGGCAAGGCGCTCGGATTCGCCACGCATCAGATCACCCGACGCGACGACTTGCAGGTTGAGAAACTCACCTTGCCGTCCGAGATGGAGCGCATCGTCGAGCAAGCCGACCATTGGGCCGCGGCGGCCGACCGCGCACAATTCCCGAAAGATACGAACGAACGCTACGTCTCGTGGGCGCAAGTGCGGTTTGCCGACGAGGGGGAGCTGGTGCATCCACTCTCAGGAGAGCGGTACGAGGTACGCAACCTGGGCCAACAGATCCTGGCCGACCATATCAAGGCGGTCAGCGCCGATCATTTGAAGCGACTGATTCACCAGAAACCAGACGGCTCTCCCGATTATCGCTTGACCGCCCGGGCTTTTTGGCGATTCGGTCCAGAATTGGGCGCGGAGCTTGAAGGGATCGGACCCCTGTGGAGCCTGCTTCCAGCCGATACCCGGACGCCGGACCACACCATCTGGCAGCATCTCGATCTGGCCTCGGCCTTGGCTGGCGCGATGGCCGGCGGCAGTCGGCCGGCACTGCTGACGGTGGCGATCGGCCCGGTGCAAGAGTTCATCGCGGCAGCCCGTTCCACGTCGGACCTGTGGGCCGGGTCGCATTTCCTCTCGACGCTCGCCTGGGAAGGGATGAAGGTGATCGCCGAGGCCTACGGGCCGGATGCCCTCGTGTTCCCCCAGCTTCGGGCCGTCCCGGTCGTGGACCTCTGGCTGATCGAGCAAGGCCTGAGAGCCGATCTCTTCGAGAAGGCCGCATGGAACGACACGCAGACCGACCACAATCCCCTCTTTGTCGCGGCATTGCCGAACAAATTTGTCGCGATTGTGCCGGAGCAGGAGGTGGCGCGGCTCGCACACCGGATTCGAGAGGATGTGCGCCAATGGGTCCTTGGCGAGGCGCGGACTATGCTCGACCGGCTCTTGGAAGAAATCGCGGAGCAGCCCCAGGGCCAGCACTGCTATAGCCAGCTCGAAGCGCAGCTCCGGGACTTTCCTGAAGTCCACTGGTCGGTCGTGCCTTGGCTCGACGCGGCACAGGCTGAATCGGCGCTGACCGTATTTGGTCCGGCCGGTGAGAGACCGGCTCTGTTCGGCACCGATGCGTGGCAGCTTCTCACCA
>CAZTUO010000284.1:0-3178 GCA_964616355.1 uncultured Nitrospira sp. | reverse complement strand
CGATTCTGGGAGCCGAACGACGGAATCCTCTACCCGGCGATTCACGAGCTCGGGGAACGAACCTTGACCAGTGCCAAGAGCGCTCGCGGCTTCTCGCAACTCACCCAGCGAGGCTACCGGGACTCCCTGACCGGAGAACACGAATGGTTGACGCTCGACGAGACACAGCTCGATCAAGGCTCTCCCCGAAAGCGGACCGATACCCTCTGGGCTCGAGTGTCGAAAGCCAAACCGTCATGGGCGAAGAAAGGGGAACACCTTTCGGCGTTCGGCCTGATCAAGCGTCTCTGGCCCGAGCGCTTCACGGATATCGTGAAAGGCAGCCGGTGGTACAGGAACCTCGCGGACAAGCCTGACCTGAGCCGCTATGTCGTCTCGATCCATGTCATGGCCCTGGCTCCCTCGCTCGAACGGCTGATGAGTGACGGCCCGGCCTACTTGCACACCGACGATCCCGAAAAAAAGGAGCAGGCCCAACAGGCCTATAGGTGGCTGAGCGACCAGACGCGGAACCTCAAGCGGCCGGCCCTCCCGCGCCGGTTGATGCGCAGAGAGTTGCGCGAACGCGAGTGGTGGGAAGTCGCCACGTGTCTGCCGTCTTTGATCGAGCAGGAACGCGAGCGGGTGGAAGACGAACAAGAAGAAGCCTCGATCGCCAAGGTCGTCGACAAGATCGAAACGGCCATCGGCCAGCAGACCGAACGTTACTATGGGCTGCTCCTCATGGATGGCGATCGCTTGGGCGCGTGGCTTTCGGGTAAGCAGACCCTTCCATACGAGAAGGTGTTTCACTCTCGGGTGATCGAAGGACTCCGGGCATACAACCATGAAGACCTTCGCAAGTACCTTGCTGCTTTTCGCCCTACCTCGCCAGCCCGCCACATGGCGATTTCTGCCGCACTGAACGGCTTTGCGCTCGATCTCGTGCGGCATGTTGTGGAGCAAGAATGTCTCGGTAAGGTGCTCTATGCAGGCGGCGACGACGTCATGGCCATGGTCTGCGTGCGCGACCTCGTCAACGCGATGGCCTTGTTGCGCTTGGCCTACTCGGGAGGCCGACCTGATGGACAGGACATGCCGAGCATCACGAGCGACATGCAAACGAAGCGCGGGTTTGTCCAGTTGCGGGATCGGCTGTACCAAGCGATGGGCACCACCGCCACTGCCTCCTGCGGCGCGGTGATTGCTCACCATCAGGCCCCGTTGGCCATGGTGCTGCGCGAGCTGCGGGCGGCGGAGCAGCGGGCCAAGACCGACGGGGGGCGCGACGCGTTTTCCCTCACGGTGATCAAACGGTCCGGCGGCGTCCTGCCTGTGACCGCCAAGTGGGGCGAGCCGCTGGATGTGCTCGTCCGCCTGCGGGACTTCCTTGCCGAGCCGGCCGTTTCCCGTCGTGCCGTCTATAACAGCTTGGTGTGGCTCAAGGACCTGCCGCTCGATGCCCCGCCCGACATGTTGGGGAGCCTGCTGGCCTATCAGTTCGAGCGGCAAACGTCCGGTGCGGAGGTCTGGAGGAAGCATGCTGGTCCGACGCTGTGCGAGCGGATTGCCAGTCTGGCGTGCAAGGAGAATGACCGGCTCGACTGGCTCTCACGCTTCATGGGGGTGGCGGAGTTTCTCGCGCGGGAGGCGCGGGTCGGGTCAGGGGAGCCAAGATCCGTGGCCGCACAGACCGGCAGATAAGGCGAGGAGACGGAGGCCAGAGAAGTGACTGCGACACGACACACCCTCTTTATCGAGCCGCTGGACGTGCTCTTCCTCAGGGGCAATAAGCTCTTCGGCGATCCGGGCAGCTTCGGCGAATCGCTGGTGCCGCCCTGGCCGTCGGTGGCAGCGGGCGCGATTCGCTCGGCCTTGCTCGCCCACAAGAAGGTGGACCTTCAGCGGTTTGCAGCGGGGCAGGTGACTGATCCCGAGTTGGGCACGCCCAAGGACCCAGGTCCCTTCCGTGTCATGGAGTTCCGTCTGGCTCGCCGGTTCGTTGATGGACGAATCGAACCGTTGTATCTCCCTCCGGCCGATCTCGTCATCCGGCGCAAGGGCGATAACCATCTCGAATGTGTGCGGATGGTACCCAAGGCCTTGCCGAGCGGCATCGCATCCTCGGCCGCGACCGTGTGGCATGCCGTGCTTCCGGAACGCGAACGCACCAAGCCGGAGAGCGGCTCTTGGCTCACGCACGAGGGCTGGCTAGCCTATCGGCAGGGTGGCGAGATTGACCCGACCACCATGCTGGTGACAATCAGCGATCTCTGGGCGCTCGACACCCGCGTCGGGGTCGGGCTCGATCCGGCGAAGCGCAGCGCCGCCGAAGGCAAACTCTTTACGGTGCAAGCAGTCGCCCTGCGCAAGCGGCATCACGACAAGGCGCACGACTGCGACGTCGGCTTTCTCGCCCAAATCGACGGCGCGACGGTGCCGTCGGAACTGATGCTAAGGTTCGGGGGCGATGGGCGAGCGGCCCGCGCCACACAGGTTCCTGCGATCGATCCTGGGCCTGAGCTGGTGAGCCGGATTCTGGACGCCCGCCGCTGCCGCCTTATCCTGACGAGCCCAGGCATCTTTCCCAGCGGCTGGTTGCCCACGGGCACGACCACCAACGGCGCGGGCGACATCCGGTTCGAGCTGCACGGCGTGCGCGGCCGCCTCGTCTGCGCGGCTGTGCCACGGGCGGAAGTCGTCTCCGGCTGGGATTTAGCGAACTGGAAGCCCAAGCCCGCCCAACGGGCGGCTCCCGCCGGCAGTGTCTATTGGTTGGATGAACTTGATGCCACGGCGGAGGCGCTGAATCGATTGGTTGAGGCGGGGCTGTGGTTCGATCCTCCTGAGGATACTGCCCGACGGGCCGAAGGGTTCAACCGGCTAGTTCTGGCAGCATAGCCATCGGGGGCTGGACGATGAAGCTGGATCTTTCCTCACTGCACAAAGCGCTCGCGGCGCTCGAACGTGCGCTGGCCCGGGCGGCCGCGGCGCCGGGCGACGAAGAGCTGCGCGATGCCTGTATCCAGCGGTTCGAGTTCACCTTCGGGCTCTGCTGGAAAATGCTCAAGCGCCGCTTGGAGCTCGACCTGCCGAATCCGCAGGAAGTGGACGCGATGAGCTATCGCACGTTGATCCGTGTGGGGGCGGAGCAGGGGCTGATCGAGGACGTGCCGGCCTGGTTCGTGTATCGAGACAA
>CAZTUO010000283.1:0-4506 GCA_964616355.1 uncultured Nitrospira sp. | reverse complement strand
GGCAGCCTGCGGCCCTCAGGAGGCTCCGGCTCCGCCCGCCGCGTCCGCACCGGCCCCCGCGGTCGTCCGGGCCGCGGTCTTGGAGGTGCGCCCGGTCCTGGTGCCGATCCGGGTCGAGGTGACCGGCCAGGTGGCGGCGGTTACGCAGGCGACGCTCGCGAGCAAGGTCCAGGGAATCATCCACGAGGTCCGCGTCCGCGAAGGGTCCGGCGTGGCCAAGGGCGACACGCTCGTCGTGCTCGACAGCCGGGACCTCCGGGCCAACCTGGCGCGCGCCGAGGCCGAGCTGGAGAACGCGCGGGCGCACCTCCAGCGGATGCAGCACCTCTTCGAGCTGGAGGGGGTGTCCAGGCAGGAACTCGATAACGCCACGCGCGCCTTCAAGGTGGCGGAGGCCGGCCGGGCGACCGCGCTCGCCCAGCTCAGCTACACGGTCGTCAAGGCCCCCTTCGACGGCGTGATCACCGAGAAGAAGGTCGAGGTCGGCGAGCTGGCCTCGCCCGGCCAGCCGCTGCTCCGGATGGAGGACCCGACGCGCCTCCGCCTGGAGGCCACCGTGGCCGAAGGCGACCTCAGGGCCGTGGCGCGCGGCGACAGGGTCCAGGTCATCGTGGACGCGCTCGGCGCGCAGGCGCTGGCGGGCACCGTGGCCCAGATCCTGCCCACGGGCGATCCCAACACGCACACCTTCCTGGTCAAGGTGGATCTGCCCCCGGCCCCGGGGCTGAAGACCGGGATGTTCGGCCGGCTCCAGCTCGAGAAGGGGGTGACCGAGAGCCTGCTCGTCCCGCGCAAAGCCGCCGTGGAGCGCGGGCAGCTCACCGGCGTGTACGTCGTGGGCCCGGACAACGTCGCGCGGCTCCGCTGGGTGAAAGTCGGGCGCGTCCTGGAGCAGGGCCTCGAGGTCCTCTCCGGGCTGAACGTCGGCGAGCGCGTCCTCGCCGACGCCGCGCAGGGCGCGGACGGCGCCCGGGTGGAACCGGTGACACGGGACGGGTGACGCGTGCCGAGCGAATCCGAGCCTGACAGCCTGACCGGTTCTTCCGCGCGTCCCGCGTCCCGCGTCCCGGGCCCCGGCCTCGCAGGGCGCCTCGCCGCCTTCTTCATTGAGAGCAAGCTCACCCCGCTGATCATCCTTGGTGCCCTGCTGCTCGGCGCCTTCGCCGTCGTCGCGACCCCGCGGGAGGAGGAGCCGCAGATCGTCGTCCCGATGGCCGACGTCTTCATTCCTTTTCCCGGCGCCGCCGCCAGGGTCGTCGAAGAGCAGCTCACCAAGCCGCTCGAGCGCAAGCTCTCCGAGATCCGCGGGGTCGAGTACGTTTACTCGATTTCGCGCAGCGGCGGCGCGCTGATCATCGTGCGCTTCTACGTCGGCGAGCCGATGGAGCAGAGCCTGGTGGATCTCTACGACAAGCTCATGTCGAATCAGGACCTGTTCCCGCCTGGCGCGGGGCCGTTCATGGTCAAACCCCGGGACGTGAACGATGTCCCGATCGTCACGCTGACTCTGTCCAGCGAGCGGTACACCGACTACCAGCTTCGGCAGCTCGCCGAGCACGTGCTGGAGGAGACCAAGAAGGTGCCGGGCACGGCCGGCGGGTTCATCGTCGGCGGGCGGCGGCGCGAGCTCGAGGTGCGGATCGATCCGGCCCGCCTGAAGGCCTACGGCCTGACCCCGTTGCAGGTCGCGGCGGCGATCCAGGGCGAGAACGTGGCCCGCTCGGCGGGCCGCTTCGAGAGCCTGAACCGGGAGTTCCTCGTCGAGACGGGCCGGTTCATCCGGTCGCGTGAGGACCTGGAGGCGCTGGTCGTCGGCGTGGCCGAGCAACGGCCGATCTACCTGCGCCAGGTCGCGGACGTGACCGACGGCCCCGGCGAGGCGACCAGCTACGTGTGGTTCGGGCTGGGCGCCGGCTCCTTCGCCCCGCCCGCTGCCCCCTCGCCGCCGACCATGTCCGAATCCCCGGCCGTGACCGTCGCGATCGCCAAGCAGGCGCGGACCAACGCGGTGACGGTGGCGCAGGCGGTGATCCGGAAGGCTGCGGAGCTGAAGGGCCCCGTGCTCCCTGCCGACGTGCGCCTGACTGTCACGCGAGACTACGGCGAGACAGCAGATGAGAAAGCCAATGAATTGCTCCGGCACCTCGGCATCGCGGTGGCGTCGGTGGTGGTCTTCCTCGGGCTCGCGCTCGGCCCGCGGCCCGCGATGGTCGTCTCGATCGCGATCCCGCTGACGCTCGCGCTCACGCTGTTCGTCTCGATGTTGCTCGGCTACACGATCAACCGGGTGACGCTGTTCGCGTTGATCTTCTCGATCGGTATCCTGGTGGATGACGCGATCGTGGTCGTCGAGAACATGTACCGGCACCTGCTGCTCCGGCTCCGGCCGCACCGCGAGGCCGCGCTCTACGCGGTGGACGAGGTGGGCAACCCGACCATCCTGGCGACCTTCACGGTGATCGCCGCGCTGCTGCCCATGGCCTTCGTCTCCGGCCTGATGGGTCCGTACATGCGGCCGATCCCGATCAACGCCTCGATCGCGATGTTCTTCTCGCTGCTGGTGGCCTTCGTCGTGATCCCGTGGTTCTGCCAGAAGTGTTATCGGGAAGACACGGGGCGCGGGGCGAGCGGCGTGGGCCGAGCGGAAGAGGCACCCTCGCTCAGCGGTCCGCGTTCAGCGCTCCCTGCTTCCCGGCTGTACCGCTTCTACCAGCGGCTGCTGGCGCCCCTGCTCGCCCATCCGGCGATCGCGCTCGCGTTCCTCGCGGGCGTGGCGGTCCTGCTGGTCGCGTCGGTCTCGTTGTTTTACACGAGAACGGTCGCCGTGAAGATGCTCCCCTTCGACAACAAGAGCGAGCTGCAGCTCGTCGTGGACATGCCGGAGGCGACGACCCTGGAGGAGACGGCCCGGGTGACCCAGGCGCTCACCCGCTTCGTGGCGACCGTGCCCGAGGTCCGGGATTACCAGGCCTACGTGGGGACTGCCTCGCCCTTCAACTTCAACGGGCTGGTCCGCCATTACTTCCTGCGCGAGGGGCCGCACGAGGCGGACATCCAGATCAACCTGGTCCCCAAGGGGGAGCGGCGGGCGCAGAGCCACGACATCGCCCAGCGCCTCCGGCCGCAGGTCCAGGCGATCGCACGCGCACACGGTGCCAACGTGAAGGTCGTGGAGGTGCCGCCGGGGCCGCCGGTGCTGTCCGTGCTGGTGGCCGAGGTGTACGGACCGGACTACGACCGCCAGATCGCGGTGGCGAAGGATCTCCGGCGCCTCTTCGAAGCCACGCCCGGCATCGTGGATGTGGACGACTTCGTCGAGGCCGACCAGGTCAAGTACGTCTTCACGGTGGATCGCGCCAAGGCCGCGCTCGCCGGGGTGCCCTCCGAGGAGGTGGTCCGGACCATCCGGATGGCGCTCGAGGGGGAGCCGATCGGGCTCGTGCATATCCCGAAGGAGAAGAGCCCCGTGCAGATCGTCCTCCGGCTGCCGCGGGCGGAGCGGACGGGCCTGGAGCATTTCGGCGAGATCGCGCTCCGCGGGGCGTCCGCGGCGTCTGCGGCCGCGAGGCCCCGGCCGGGCGGCGCCGAAGGCGGGGCCGGGGGGCTGGTGCCGCTGTCGGAGCTGCTGCGCATCGAGGAGACGGTGCAGGACAAGGCGATTTACCACAAGAACCAGAAGCCGGTCGTCTACGTGGTCGGCGACGTGGGGGGCGGGGCGGAGAGCCCGGTCTACGGCGTGCTCGACGTCGGGAGGCAGCTCGAAGCCTATCGGCCGGCGGAGGGCTACGTGATCGAGCAGTTCTACGCGACCCAGCCCTGGTCCGAGGAGCGGCTGAGCCTCAAGTGGGACGGGGAGTGGCACATCACGTACGAGACCTTCCGCGACATGGGGCTGGCCTTCGCCGCGGCCATGCTCCTGATCTACCTCCTGATCGTCGGGGAGTTCCAGTCGTTCCTCACGCCGGTCGTGATCATGGCGCCGATTCCGCTCACGCTGATCGGGATCGTCCCCGGCCACTGGCTGACCGGCTCCTACTTCACGGCGACCTCGATGATCGGGTTTATCGCGCTCGCCGGGATCATCGTGCGGAACTCGATCCTGCTCGTGGACTTCATCGAGTCGGAGCGTCGCGAGGGCGTTCCGCTGGAAGAGGCGGTCGTCCGCGCCGGCGCGATCCGCACGCGGCCCATCCTGCTGACCGCCGCCGCGCTGATGGTGGGCGCCTTCGTCATCATCCTGGACCCGATCTTCCAGGGCCTGGCCGTGTCGCTCTTGTTCGGGGTCGGCGCCGCCACGCTCCTGACGCTCGTCGTGATTCCGGTGTTGTACTACAGCATGAGGCGCGCGCCGCGCCGGCCCGAAGAGCCGGCCCCCGAGCCCGCGCGCGCCGATGCGGGCGCACCGCGGGCCTGACCGGTTCTGTGGCTGCTCGCGCCCGCGAGGCCGGCGCGCCTGTGGCGTTCTAGCGCCGGCCCTCCGGGGCTCTGCCCCTGGAGCCGCCGCAG
>CAZTUO010000282.1:0-4514 GCA_964616355.1 uncultured Nitrospira sp. | reverse complement strand
TCCGTAACGCCGGCGCCGTGTTCGTGGGCCCCCGCTCCGCCGAGTCCATCGGCGACTTCACCGCCGGCCCCAGCCACGTCATGCCCACCGGCGGCAGCGCCCGCTGGGCCTCGCCCCTCGGCGTCACCGACTTCCTCAAGAAGGGGCTGTCGCTCGACGTGCTGATGGGCGCGCTGAATCGGGTGATGCAACAGCCGGTTCGGCCGCCGCCGGCGCACGCGCCCGATCCGCCAGCGCACCCGCCCGAGCCGCCGGCGCCGGACGCCGGGAAGCCCTCCGTGCTCGTCGTGGACGACGAGCCTATGATCAGCAGCCTGCTGGCCCAGTTCCTGACCCTGCGCGGGTATCGGGTCCGGACAGCCAAGGATGGCCAGGAGGCGCTGGCGCTCGTGGAGCAGGAGGCGCCGCGCATCACGATCCTCGACATGTACATGCCTGGCATGAACGGGGTCGAGGTGTTGCGGGCGCTGCGCGCCATAGGGTACGCCGGCGGGGTGATCGCCCTGACCGCCAGCCAGGACGAGAAGCTTCTCCAGGAGATGCTCGACCTCGGCTCCGTGGACGTGATGGGCAAGCCGGTGGACCTTGAACGGCTGGCGGTGGCGATCGAGGTCGCCCTTGTGCTGTCCTTTGGTTCCGACGAGGGACCCCCCGCAAGCGCCCAGCGGACCTGACGTGGCCCGTCGCATGTGCCCACCGCACAGGTCAGCCGTGAGACCCGCGGTTGTGCCCCTCCTCGCCGGCCTGCTCCTGTGGGCCGGGCCGCCCGCCGGCGCCGAGCCGCCGCGCCCGCCGGACTCTGCCGCGCCTGCCGACATCGAGCTTGAGGCCCATGACCTCGCGGTTGAGCTGAGGCCGGAGCCCCATGGACTCAGCGCCACCGACCGCCTCTCTCTCCGGGTCCGGCGCGCCGGCCTGCTGCGCGCCGTCTTCTCGCTCAACCCTGCCCTGGAGGTCCAGCGGCTCGTCGAGCGGCGCGGGACGGAGGACCACCCGCTCGCGTTCCGCGTAGAGCGGCAGCGGGCTTCTAGCGCGTCGGGGGAGGCCGGCCAGCGGGAGCAGCGGATCGTTGTTGAGTTCGGCCGTCCTGCGGCGCGGGACGAACTTCTGGTGCTGGAGTGGACCTACAGGGGCGTCATCAACGAGCCGCCGCGCGAGCCTCGGCAGTTGCGGTTCGTGACGCCCAGTGAGACGGCCGGCCACATCGGCGCCGAGGGCGTTTACTTGAGCGGCGAAACGCACTGGTATCCGGACTGGCCGGGCTCCCTGCCGACCTTCCGCGTCCGGGTCACCGTGCCCGAGGGCTGGGAGGCGGTGACGCACGGGCGCGAGGTGGCGCGCTCGGTCGGGCCCAAGACGGTGACGACCGAGTGGGAGGTTGCGGCCAAGACGGAGGCGCTCACGCTCGCGGCCAACCGGTTCGTCAAGGCGCAGCGGGCCTGGAAGGCGGCCTCGGGGCAGGAGATCCTCCTGGCGACCTATCTGTTCCCGGACGAGGCGTCGCTGGCCGACGCATACCTCGACGCCGCCGCGCGCTACCTGGAGGTCTACACCAGGTTGCTCGGCCCCTATCCGTTCCCCAAGTTCGCGGTGGTCGAGAATTTCTTCGCCAGCGGCCTGGGCATGCCCTCGTTCACGCTGCTGGGGAGCGGCGTGATCAAGCGGCATTACGTGCAGCCCTACGCGCTCGGCCACGAGATCGTGCACTCCTGGCTGGGCAACTGGGTCTTCAACGACCTCGAGACCGGCAACTGGGTGGAGGGGCTGACGACCTACCTGGCCAACTACTATTACGAGGAGCTGACCGGGACCCCTGAGCAGGCCCGGGATCAGCGCCGGCTGATGCTGTACGGGTACGCCGTGTACGTGCCGGCGGAGGAAGACTACGCGGTCCGGGAGTTCCGGCGCAAGTCCAGCCAGCGGGACAACGCCATCGGCTACCAGAAGTGCGCCATGGTCTTCCACATGCTGCGGCGGGAGCTCGGCGAGGACGCCTTCTGGCGGGGGGTGCGTGCACTCATTGCCGAACGCGGCGGCGCCTTCGCGGGGTGGCCGGACCTGGAGCGGGCTTTCGCGAGGGCGGCGGGGCGCGACTTGCGCTGGTTCTTCGCCCAGTGGATTGAGCGTCCGGGCGCCCCGCACCTGCGGCTGGCGGAGGCGGGGGTCAGGCCGGCGGCGGGGCCGGACGGAGGATTCGTCGTGAGCGGCCGGATCCGGCAGGTGCGCGGGCCAGACGGCTCGGCAACCGGAGCCTCGGCGTCTCTCGCGGAGCGCGGCTACCGGCTGCGGGTGCCGCTCACGCTACATCTCGAAGGCGGTCAGGCGGACGAGGTGCTCGTGGACATCGCCGAGGGCGAGCAGACCTTCAGCGTGCCGGTGGCGGCCAAGCCGCTCCGTCTCGTCCTCGATCCCGGCTTCGAAGTGTTCCGTCGCCTGGACCGCGCGGAGCTTCCGCCGATGCTGAACCTGTTCGTGACGGACCGGCCGCGGTCCGTGGTCCTGCCGGACAACGGCACCGAGGCCGAGCGGGCGCCCTACCAGGCGCTCGCGGCAAGGATCGCGGCCAAGGACCCGGACGGCGGATCGGGGGGCCATCCGCGCCTCGTGCCGGCCCAGGAATGGGAGGGGCGAGCGGCCGAGGGCTCGGTGCTCGTGCTGGGGGGACCCGGGATCAACCGGACCGCGGCCTGGGCCGGGCTGGCCTGCGGAGAGCGGGTGCGGATCGAGCGTGACCGGTTCACCGTCGGCGGACAGACCTATCGGGAGCCGACCATGGCGGTGTTGGTCTCCTGCCGGCACCCGGACCGGCCGGGGAGCGTCGTCACCCTGTTCTACGGGCTCACGCCCGCCGCGGCCGCCAAGGTCGAGCGGCTGCTGTTCTTCTATGGCTGGCAGAGTTATCTGGTCTTCCGCGACGGATCGGTCATCGCGCGGGGTGACTTTCCGGCCGCTGATGGCGAGGAGGAGGTGCGCTTCCAAAAGCGGTGATGGGCGATGAGTGAGGGGGAGCACGAGATGCCGGCGAACAGGAACAGCGGTGCCATGGGGCGTGCGGTGACAACGGGCTTCGTCGGGCTGTTGACGCTCGTCTCTTGGCCAGCTCTGCAGACGCTTGACCTGAATTTCCTGAAGACCGCGTCACCTAGCCCCCCTCCCGCGTCACTGGCGGCGGAGCCGGTCGAGCGGCACCTGGCCAACGTCCGCCAGTTGACCTTCGGGCGCCAGAACGCTGAAGCCTACTTCTCCTTCGACGGGACCAAGCTGATCTTCCAGTCCACGAACAACTGGAGCGGCAACCGGCCGATCACCAATCGGGACCCTGGAGGCCCGGGCCTCGGCTGCTACCAGATGTACGTCATGCATCTGGAGACCGGAGAGATCCGCTTGGTCAGCACAGGCGCGGGGGCCACGACCTGCGGCTACTTCTACCCGGGGGACCGGCGGGTTCTCTATTCGTCCACGCACTTGCATGGGCCCCAATGCCCGCCCAAGCCCAAGCGGGAGGGCAAGTACCGGTGGGCGCTCGACGACTACGACATCTTCTCCGTCCGGCTCGATGGCCAGCAACTGCAGCGGCTCACCAGCACCCCGGGCTACGACGCGGAGGCGACGATCTCCCCGGACGGGAAGACCATCGTGTTCACCTCCCTGCGGGACGGGGACCTGGACATCTACGCGATGAACCTGGACGGCACGCACGTCCGCCGCCTGACGACCGAGCTCGGCTACGACGGTGGTCCCTTCTTCTCCCCGGACAGCAAGCGGATCGTCTATCGCGCCTCGCATCCGCGCGACCAGGCGTCGCTGGAGGCCTACCAGGCCCTCTTGAAGCAGGGGCTGGTCGAGCCCAGCCAGCTCGAGATCTTCGTGATGAACGCGGACGGTTCCGGGAAACGGCAGGTGACCGCCAACGGGGCCTCGAACTTCGCCCCTTTCTTCCATCCGGACGGCCGCCGGATCATCTTTTCCTCCAATCTCCACGATCGCGGGCGCGCGGGCCCTCCGTCGTTCCATCTCTACCTGATCGCGGACGACGGGAGCGGGCTCGAGCGCGTGACCTTCGAGGGCCACTTCAACAGCTTCCCCATGTTCTCGCCGGACGGCAAGCGGCTCGTCTGGGTGTCGGACCGGAACGCCACCGAGCGGGGCGAGTTCAACATCTTCCTCGCCGACTGGATCCCGTGACGGGCGCAGACGACAGGGGGACGCGGAGCCGCGGAGCCGCGGAGATCGCCGGGCCGCCTCCTCGCCTCGCGCCACTTGCCCTTTCCTGCGTAGCCCTCGCGCTGATCTTCTGGGGGCTGTTCCAACTCGACATTCCGTTGGCCCGCTTCCTGCGCGCGGTCCACCAGCCCTGGCTGGAACGGGCGGGAGACATCGGGAATCGGCTCGGCAGCGGCGCCGTGCTCGTGGCCCTGAGCGGAAGCCTGTTCCTGGCTGGGTGGGCGCGCGGCTGGCCCGTGCTCAGCCGCGCGGGGCTCGAAGGGCTGCTCGCCCATGGCGGCGTGGCCTTG
>CAZTUO010000281.1:0-4522 GCA_964616355.1 uncultured Nitrospira sp. | reverse complement strand
GGCCGCTACGACGTGGCGGCGGAGCTGGTGGCGGAGGCCAAGGGGTAACGCCGGATCAGCGGCCTGCCTTCTCGCCCTGCTCCGCAGGTCCGCTCGGAGGTTCGAACCGCACACTCTCGGCGATCTTTATTACTTCGTCAAGAGGCATATCCACGGCGTACACGCGGATGAAGCCACCCATCACCGGCCAGGCGATCACGCTTTCTCCGTGGCCCTCGGCGGCAAGGGGTTCGACTACAACAGCCTGACTGCCGCCCACCGATGCGCCATGTACGTTGCGGCCGGCGCGAATGCTGTCGTTGTAGATGGCGAGCTCGCTCGCGTGGAAAGACACCGAGAAGCCTGTGCCCGCCACCTGAAACAAGCGCACTGCCAGCTGCATTTAACCACCCGGACAGACCTGAATTCGGGGCGCTTCCTCGACGGTGCCGGGGGGACATACCCCACCTGAATCGGCATCGCAACTTCCTTGGGGGAGACCTGTTCGAATTCCGCGGGGTCACAAGGGTACTTGGGGAGAGGGTCGCCAGGCCCGAAGAAACGAAACCCGTTGATGGTGCCTGTGAGGAGCGGCTTCCCCGCCTCCGCCTTATCAAGCTCGAGCTTTTTGGAAAAGTTGGCGGGGTCGAGAGCAGGCGGCAGCCAGTACCCCTCGGCCAGCCGCGTTGGGTATCCGGGGGCTGGGACGGGCCCGCCGCCAACCCCGGCCGGCTGGGCATCGGGGCCGTCCTGCAGAACCTCGCGTATCAGCGGCCCGGTGAGGATGGCGATGCCGGTGACGCCCCCAAGAATCACGAGGCTGAGGCGGACGCGAAAACGATGCGGCAGGGCAATTCTGAACCTTGCCATTGCGAGCTCCCTGACCAATGATACGCCCCTCTGTCAAGCTCCGGCCGGGGTGGGCTCTCTCTCTCTCTGGGGCGCTGAGGGGCGCGCAGAGCACGAACGCTCGCGGTTCGGGGCGTCTTGTGGCGTGCGGTGAAGATGGCCGAAGGCTGCTGCGGGTCAGGGGGGATTACGGCACGGGCACGGGGGGAGACGAGGGCAAAGGAGCAGGAGTGTCAGTGGACGGGACGTATGTCCTCGGTGGGTAGACGGGCGGTCCCGAAGGGGGAGCGACTTCAACGCAACGGTACCATCCACTGCGCAGCCTCCCGTCGTCATCCCGGTACACCCAGAGCGGGCCGCCGTAGTACTCTTGCTCCAGGCTGACGTCCTCCCCGATCTTGACCTGCCTCTGCCCCGATTGCACCACCTTCGCTACCTTGCGATCGGCGGAGACCTCCACAGAGGCATCAACCTCACACTCCCGGTATACCGCACCTCCGGGCCCGTCACCCGTGATGAGGACCTTGATTCGGCCTTCGGCTGTGAGAGGCAAGGGGCCGGCGTGTGACGGCTGAGATTCGGCCTCGAAGAGATTCGTGCCCACGTAGCCAGCCACGATCCCCAGCAGGGCTACCGCCAGCGCAGCTGCAGCGAGTCGCATCGTTCATCCTCCAACCACCATTATCCCACGCCCGTCAAGCTCCGGCCGGGGTGCTCTCTCTCTCTCTCTCTCTCTCTCTCTGGGGCGCTGAGGGGCGCGCAGAGCACGAACGCTCGCGGTTCGGGGCGTCTTGTGGCGTGTGCGCCGGAATGCGGGGCGCCCAAGCGCGGGTGAGCTGCCGGCCGCCGGCGTCAGGGCCGAGGCGCGGCCGCCCTATGGGCAGGAGGAGTCCACGGCCACCTGGGCACCGTGAACGGCGCCAATGGCATAGAGGTTGTTGGCCGCGTCCACGATCAGAACGTCGGCGAGGATGAGTGAGCTGATGCCCGCCGCGACTCCCTGCAGAGTCAGGCGGGCTAGGACGCCGTCCCCGCTTTCGGGGGCGGACTGGCTTGTGTCGAGGGCGGCAACGAGGAGATCGCCGTCGCTGTCAGGAGCCTGGTCACCGAACGAGGGGATGGATGACCCAACATTCGCCGCCACTAGCATGCGGGGGTCCACCCAGGCAACCGCGACCTTGGCCGCATCGTATAGCAGACTGAACTGAAAGCTCAAGAGGCCGCCCGACGCGCCCCCGCCTGGGGGGATGCCCCTGATGACCACATCGATGGTGAGACTGGCCCCGCTGTTCAGTGTACCGCACGATTCGAGGCTGCCCAGCGAGGTCGCCGTGTTGGCGGGGGAGTTGTTGATATCCATGTCGATAGCTACGCTGGCGACCGAAAGGGGGCTGCTGATGGAGCTGTCCGTCGAGCCTGGCGTGGACTCCGGCGGCGGCTCGGGTGTGGGCAGGGGTGCCAGGGTGTCCGGCGACAAGAACCGGCGCGAGGCCACGTCGAAGAGGAACTTGGTGCCATCCTCTGCTAACAGAGACAGTACCTCACCATCTGCGCCCACGATTCGGACGGCACCCGCCTTCGAGGGGGTGGGATAGGTGCCGCCCAGTTCGGGAAGTGGTTTATAGTCAAACGTCATTGCAACAACCATCAGCAGCCCCTGCGACGGGTCGCCTTCGTAGCCCTCGGAACCCGCGTACGCAAGGATGTAGTAGCCATCCTTCGCCTCTTTCCACAGATTTTGCCCAACAAACATCATGGCCGGAAACGGTGCCTGGCCCGTCTCCACGATGGTCCCCGCACCAGCTGCCATCTGCGCGACAGGGGACCAGGGCGACGGCTGAGCGAGCGGCGTCGCCCTCCTCTCCGGTTTCTCGGCGCCAGGAGGCGGCGGGTTGGCTTGCGCCTCCGCGCGCAGCCTGGTCTGTCGTTCTTCCATCTCTTGTTTCTCCCCGGAAAGGGGAGGCAGAGGGCTGTCTGAACGCATCACGCCGAGCCCGAGGAGAGCGATAACGGCGACGGCGGAGGCGGCGGTCAATAGCCACCCAAGGCGCCCGCGTTGTAACGATTGATCGGGCATGCGATTATCTCCCTTTCCTAACTCTGCCAGGTGATGTCGGTGCACCACGGCGGGTCTTGCGCCGTGCGCAGGTCGGCGTTGAGCTGAACCCAGAGTTGCGACCAGCCGCCCTGCGGCCGGTTGTCAACGCCGTTGGCAGAGCACCAGTCGCTACCTTGATCCGAGCAGGCCTGCCACTGGGTCAGGGTCCCCTTGAACCTCATGAGCCCGAAGCTCTTGTCCAGGGAGTATACCGCCAGGGCATGCCATTGGGCGGCCAGCGCCCCGTCCGTCCGGTAGATCTCCGGCAGCGGCCAGGCCGGTGCAGCGCCCCAAGAAACGTACCAGACGTCGTCCTGGCGCCAGCCACCGTTGCAAGGGCGGTTGTCACTTTCCCTTAGGGGACAGCCCCCCGCATCCCCGTAGTTGTAGTAAGGCCAGCTGTTGGCGGAATCGTAGCCGTCGGCCCAGGCGCGAGAGACCTCGCCGCTGCCCCACCCCGTCTCCATATCACTGCCGCCGACGGCCTCCTCCCGGGAGCGATAGCTGGGTGGCGAGTCGATCCACTGATTGACACGGTTCACCATCTGCGCCCGGGCCTGGCCGTGGCCGAAACCGGTGTAGCCATAATAGTTGTTCGTGCCTATGACGAGCGTCACGTGCTTCCACGGCGTGTCACCGGTGCAGTTCCAGTAGCCGCGAAGAAAATCCTTCGTCGCCTCTTCGATCTGCCCGATCGAAGCGAAGGTGACGGAGTCAAACAGGAGGGTCCCATAGGTAGAACCGTCCCATTGTGGTTGGCCGAAGTCGAGCACCACCACGGCATCGTCCGGGGCCGCATCCCCCTGGGCGCAGCCTTCGTTCCTCAGGGTGGTGGAGTCGGTGGTGGTCATGTAGCGGCTTACCGACGCCCCTGGCGCCGCGGGGGTAATGGTGCACCGGCCGAACCGCATGGGGGCCACTACAGCAGCCATATCCTGGATATTGATCACCTCACCGAAGCTGCCAGGTGCGAGGTCCCATCGCTGGCCGTTATAGCCGTCCTGAACCGTATCGAAGCCCGGTTCGCCAGGGGACGTGTTCACCCGGCGCACCGGCGCGATGAAGCTGGCGAGGTCCTGGATGTTCACCAGTTGGTTATCGTCGAAGTCCGGCGGCCATGCGTCGGGGAATTCATCGTTCCGCCCAGCCGAGAAGCCTCCGGTGGCCGGGCATAGGGCGAACTCGGCTGTGCCCACATGCTGCTCGCCGTGTGAAGGGTCGCCCGTCGCCCATCCGTCGCAATCGTCGTCGCCGGTGGGGACTGGCCAGGGCGCCTGAATTGCCCCGCAACCGGCGGTGCCCGCGGGCCTGGCTTGAAGGAGGCTAAAGAGGACCGGTGGCAAGAGCACCGCGGCCCTGCGTATAACCGAAAGGCTTTGCGAAAGGCTTTGCAACTCGTCACCCTCCGCTGCCCGGACCCCAAACCGTCCCCGCGGCCTCCTTTATCAGGCGGGGAGACAGCTTCGGTTAGTATGCGCTTCGTTTCCTCCAACCACCATTATCCCACGCCCGTCAAGCTCCGGCCGGGGTGCTCTCTCTCTCTCTCTCTCTCTCTCTCTGGGGCGCTGAGGGGCGCGCAGAGCACGAACGCTCGCG